>CAJQNH010000050.1 GCA_905479615.1 uncultured Eudoraea sp. | reverse complement strand
TAATGTTTTCAATATCCTCATTGTTATAACCCCTTTTATGAAGCAAATTGGGTAGTTTCTGTAAATCGGCAATAGTATTTATATCAGCCGGACTTTGCTCTCTTCCAAATCCACCGTCCAGGTCAGTGCCTATTCCAACATGCAAGCTATTCCCCGCAAGCTGACAAATATGGTCTATATGATCTGCCATATGCTCCAGAGTCAGACCCATACTTTCAGGAGTAGATTCTCCTTTCACCCAGTTAGGTACTATCATCCAGGCATCCAGAGCAGCACCAATAACGGCATCTCTTTTAATAAGTTCTATAATTTGTTCATCTGAAAATTGCCTGTTATGGTTTACCAGTGCCCTGCAGTTATTATGGCTGGCCCAAAGTGGCCCATCGTAGGCCTTCATAGTTTCCCAAAAACTTTCATCACATAAATGGGTGGTGTCCAAAATAATATTTAATCGGGCTATCTCTTTTAAAAGTTCTTTTCCTTTCCGGCCAATTCCCCCAATGGAATTTGTACCATGAGCGTAGGTCCCAGGTCCATAATGAGCAGGCCCGATGGCCCTAAGGCCCTGTTCATAACTTTTCTCCAGATGATCAATGGTAATAATAGAGTCGGCTCCTTCCAGACTAAGAATGTAGCCAATGGGATTTTTGCTGTTATCTAAAGAATTCCAAAGGTCTAAATGGTTATTTAATTCTGCCAGATTGGTAATCTGAACCATCTCTCCGATGGCTTCCATAGCTCTGTACCAGGCAAGTTGACCCTGAGTTTGTGCCCAGGACTGGTGGGAGGAATTCCATCCGGGAAGTTCATTTTCTTTTTTTACGTATCGAGCGATCTGAGTAGCCATACACAAGCCAATATTTCCCCTTCGCATGGCACCGAGAGAAACCGTATTTTTACCCCTATCAGGTTTGTCTGTCATCCCTTCCTCCTTCGCCCGGATATCCGCAACGGACCAGGTTAGATCCCGGTTCCATTCCATTGCGTTCATCGCTAAATCTAGATGTGCGTCAAAAATAAACATATGTGCTTTTTAAATTTGCATTTGATGATCTCTTGCGGCAATTTTCCACGCTCCTGTGATCTTACCGTCCTCAACAGTCAAAACTTTGGAATATTTAGCTACAGTGGGGCAAATATGCATAGGAATGGCATAAAAAATATCGCCAATTTTCAAGGTTTCACTTTTGGCATGATGCAGCACTAAATGCTCTTCACTTTGCCCGGTTTGCTCTGCATCTTCCAGTCCAAAGATTTTTACCCTTGGAAAATTCATCTCTGGAGCTACCGCTTTATGCCCCAGATCCAAACAGATCACCCCCTCTTTCGGTTTACTAATAATCCTGGTGATCAAAACTGCTGCTTGTAAAAATGGCATATCCTTAAAAGAAGTTCCATAGCGCTCATCCCAAAGCAAAGTAGTACCGGGACTGGTTTCTACATCATTTCTTGCCGCATGAATGGGGAAAGATGGGGAACCACCCATAACTAAGGTTTTTACTTCGAACCCCAAAGCTTCAATCTTGTTTTTAAGATTTAGTACCAATCTAAAAGCAGCATCACAAACCTGTTTTCGAAGTTTTATGTCAGTATCTCTGATATGGCCATCATAGGCATGAAGTCCATGAGACTCTAAGTTTGGATCTTCTGCGATTTGCTTAAACAAATTAACTGCACGGTCATTTGGGGCTATACCAGTTCTGTTCATGCCCGTGTTGAGGTCCAGGTATAATGGAACGCAAATCTCTCTGGCAGCAGCCATTTCTGAAACAAGGCCAGCGGTAATTTCATTATCCACAATAGTAGAAAATACTGAATTGGGATATGAGGCAATCAGTTTAAAAAACCTGTTCAAATTAGCGCCAACGGGTTGCATGGCCAATAAAATGTCTTTGGCACCGCATTGTGCCAAAAGCTCGGCTTCTGCAATGGTGGCACATTTAAATTTTTGTATACCATGTTGCATTTGCATCTCT
Organism: uncultured Eudoraea sp.; assembly: GCA_905479615.1. Taxonomy (GTDB): domain Bacteria; phylum Bacteroidota; class Bacteroidia; order Flavobacteriales; family Flavobacteriaceae; genus Eudoraea. The sequence goes on along the minus strand of CAJQNH010000050.1, from coordinate 9,542 downwards.
ATAATCTCGGCCGTCTTATGGGTTTTTATATGAGGACGTAGTCTGGTTACATCTCCAATAATTGAAATCATCAATGCAATGTTTTTTTCAATTCTATCCGGGTAGACCAACAAAGAGGGAGAAACAATTTCCTCGGGATTATCAAGTTCGTACCAATTTTTATCTGCCATTTTTAAATCTGTTTAATGCAGTTGAAACATAGCCTCAATTTCAACCGGGATATTACCCGGTAACATCATACCTACAGCACTTCGTACACCAACACCATTATCGGTGCCAAAAACATCGGCCATTAACTCACTAAAACCATTGATAACTAAAGGGTGTTGTCCAAAATCAGGGGTAGAATTTACCATACCCAACACCTTTACGACCCTTTTAATCCGGTCCAAATCTCCAAAATGCGTTTGTATCGTAGACAGCATGGTTAAACCAACCTGTTCCGCGGCAAGTTTAGCCTGCCCCAGGTTAAGATCTTCACCAACCCGGCCGGTCATTAATGTTCCATCTGATTGCATAGGCCCCTGTCCGGATACATAAAGAAAGTTGTCTACGACCAGGATTGGTTTATACAGTCCTGCAGGGGGGGGAGCAGGAGGTAATTTTAACCCCAGTGTTGCTATTCGTTGTGAAGGTAAATTGTTCATATGCTTGTTTTAAATGAATGTGTTTAAGATCAATACTCCAATAAGTCCCATTACTCCTACAGTAGTTTCCATAACTGTCCATGTTTTGAGGGTATCTCTAACGGACAGGTTAAAATACTCTTTAAACAACCAGAAACCTCCATCGTTGACATGAGATAACATTAAACTTCCTGATCCAATGGCCAGTACCATTAATTCAGGACTAACACCTGTTTTGGATACTAGTGGTAATATTATTCCCGCGGCAGTTAATCCTGCCACCGTAGCAGATCCGACACAGACCCTGATCACTGTTGCTATGAACCAGGCCAATAGTAATGGAGAAATAGTAGATCCGCTTAGCATATTGGCTATGTAATCACTTACGCCACTATCTACCAGGACCTGTTTTAGAGCACCAGCACCTGCTATAATCAAAAGTACCATTGTAATTCCTGAAATTGAACTACTTACAGACCCCATGATTTCAGGCATTTTTTTACCACGTGCTAATCCCAGGGTATAGATTGCAACCAGTACAGCTATAAGCATCGCTATTACTGGATTACCAAGAAAATCTATAATGGACTTTAGGTAGAAATCCTCGGGTAGAAACAGATCGGCCAAAGTAGCAATTCCAATAAGCAGGATGGGTAATAAAGCGGTAAAAATGCTTATTCGCATTCCCGGCATTTCATGATCTTCCAGTATTCTGGGATTTACAAATTCCTTAAGAGGGGTTGCCTTTATATTTTTTATGGTCCTTGAAAACAAGGGGCCGGCGATAATTATTGCCGGGATTGCCACTATGATCCCATATAACAAGGTTTTACCCAGATCGGCATCAAACATTACGGCTATGGCTGTTGGAGCAGGATGGGGGGGGAGATATCCATGTGTAACGGATAATGAGGCCAGCATTGGTAAGCCTACATATAAAAGGGGAAGCCGGGTTGAGGCTGCCACAGTAAATACCAAGGGTATTAAAATAACAAAGCCAACAGAATAGAACATGGGGATACCTACAATGAATCCCGTTAATACAAGGGCCCATTGTATATTTTTTATGCCAAATTTACTTACCAGTTTTGAAGTTATTCGTTGCGCTGCTCCGCTATCGGCAACCAATTTGCCCAACATGGCACCAAAGCCTAAAATCATTACTAAAAACCCCAAAGTATTCCCTATTCCGTTTTGAATAGATTGTACCACATCTTCAAGCTGCATTCCCTCTGCAATACCTACAAATAGTGAAACAAGGATAAAAGTTATAAATGCATTAAGTTTAAATTTTGCAATCAGGATAAAGAGAAGTACTATCCCTATAATTACTATAAGCAGCGGCATATGGGTTATTGGTTATGATCTTTGAAGTACTAAATATACTATTTCAAAAAGGAAATAACAGGGTTTGGTGATAACAAAAATAAAGGGCCAAATTGGCCCTTTATTTATTTTAACTTTTACTTTCGGGAGAAATATATTTATAAACAAGACCCGCTAATATGGCACCTACTATAGGCGCTACCCAGAATAGCCATAGCTGGCCAATTGCCCAGTCGCCCGCAAATAAGGCCTGACTAGTACTTCTGGCAGGATTTACCGAAGTATTGGTAACCGGGATACTTATAAGGTGAATTAGAGTAAGTCCAAGCCCTATGGCTATACCTGCCATTCCTTTTGGAGCTTTGGAATGTGTGGCTCCAAGAATAATAATTAGGAACATAAAAGTCATTACAACCTCTGTAATAAGAGCGGCCAACATACTGTAACCACCCGGGGAATGTTCCCCATAACCATTACTTGCAAAGCCGCCAACTTCAAATCCAGGTTTTCCAGTAGCAATTAGGTATAAAATTCCTGCTCCTGCAATACCTCCCAATACCTGCGCAATAATATATGGAACCAATTCCTTACTTTCAAAACGCCCTCCTATCCATAATCCAATAGAAACAGCGGGATTCAGGTGACAACCTGAAATATGCCCAATGGCGTAGACCATAGTTAACACTGTAAGACCAAATGCAAGGGATACTCCTAAGAATCCAATTCCAAGTTCCGGATACGCTGCGGCCAGAACGGCACTTCCGCATCCACCCAGCACCAACCATAGGGTGCCGATAAATTCTGCTAGTAGTTTTTTCATTTTTTGTTTTGTTGGTTAATTAATAATTTTTCTCAAGATAAACATTTTTAATAAAGTTTGGAATTGAACACCTGATTTGAAAATGGTACTGATTACCAAAAAAATTTCAATTAATAAATATTGAATTGCTTTTATTATCTTGTATGAATTAAAGCAGAGATGGATAAAAGGGCCTTTTTAAAAAATATGGGGAAGATGGCGGCAATTACGCCTTTTCTGCCCTATAACCTGAATGCAAGTGAAAATAAACTTCAGCGGGATTATGGAAATAGCGATGAGGAATTCTGGAAGGGTATCAGAAAAGATTATCTTTTAAAACCTGAGTATATAAATCTGGAAAACGGATATTACAATATAACCCCTCAACCAACCCTGAACAGGTTTCTGGAGCATGTTAAAAACATTAATTATGAGGGCTCCTACTATATGAGAACTGTTCAGTGGGAAAATAAAAAAAAGATCACCTCACGTTTGGCGGCTTTGGTTGGCTGCTCATCTGATCAATTGATCATTACACGTAACACTACGGAATCTTTAGACATGATAATTGGGGGTTATCCATGGAATGAGAATGATGAGGCCATTTTTGCAGAACAGGATTACGGCTCCATGCAGGATCATTTTGCATTGATCGCAAAACGTTACGGGGTTGTCAATAAAGTAATTTCCGTGCCTAACCATCCGGTTTCAGATGATGAATTAGTTGCACTTTACGAGGAACAAATTACACCTAATACCAAATTAATTATGGTGTGCCATATGATCAACATCACAGGGCAAATATTACCTATCCGAAAGATTTGTGATATGGCACATAAACATGGTGTAGAGGTCATGGTTGACGGAGCGCATTGTATTGGCCATTTTCAGCTGAAGATAGATGAATTGAACTGCGATTATTACGCATCCAGCCTTCACAAATGGTTAAGCACCCCCTTAGGAGTTGGACTACTATATGTTGCCAGGGATAAGATTTCAAAAATTTGGCCACTTTTAGCAGAACATGACCGGGATCCAAATGATATTACAAGGTTGAATCATACAGGCACCCACCCGGTTCATAACGACCTTGCTATTAATGACGCAATAGATTATCTGGAAATGATTGGAATAGAAAGAAAAGAGAAAAGATTAAGGTTTTTACAGAGGTATTGGAGTGAAAAATTAAGGAATGTAAAAAACATCAATGTAAATACACCGGTTGAGGATTATCGAAGTTGTGGGATTGCCAATGTGGGAATTGAAAAAATTGCTCCCGCAGAGTTGGCAAATATTCTTTTTAATGAATTTTATATATTTACAGTGGCGATAGATAATGCAAACGTTCATGGATGTAGAATTACTCCTAATGTATATACAACTACAAAAGAACTCGATACTTTTGTAGAAGCTATGAATACATTGGCTTCAAGAACATAAGGTTTTATAACAGCTATAGAGGCCATTTATTTTAGATGGTTTCGCCACTCGAAAAACCTGATAATTGTCATAGGAATGAAAGGGTTGAGGGTCTAGTTTTGGGCTGTTTTATTCTGTTTGTTACGCTCAAATTTATATTGCTGTATAGAAGGTTTTATTAATACTCAACGGAGTAATTTCCCAAATCTTTTATTGGTAAAATAGATACTAGTGTTACAGATACTGTTATTTTTTATAACCAAGACTTGCGATATTAAAACCTAAATAAAAACCTTCTAAGAGAAAACACTAATTAACAACTTTATCTAAACAATATGACTGAAACTAAAGGAAAATGGCAATTAAAACACAGTATTGTGTTATTGCGCGTACTTATTGGCTGGCACTTTTTGTATGAAGGTGTTGTAAAGCTTTACAATCCTGATTGGACCTCATTTGGCTACCTGGCTACAGCTCAAGGTCCTCTGGAACCCATATTTTTGGCAATCGCAAAAGAACCGTTAATTGGTTGGGCCGACACCCTGAATTGGCTGGCATTAATGTTTGTAGGGATTACCCTTTTGTTAGGAATATTTGAAAAAAAAGGGGCTTTAGTAGGGGCTTTATTGCTCGCTATGTACTATTGGGCACATCCTCCTTTCCCCTGGTTAACGCAATTAAATGTTGAGGGAAGTTATTGGTTTGTCAATAAAAATCTGATAGAACTTGCAGCCTGTATGGTTCTATATCAATTTCCTACCGGACAATATTTTGGTATAAAATACTTATTTAATAAAAACAAAGAACAAACTAAAACGGAAACCTTATGAAATGGACTAGAAGAGATGTAATTAAAGGCTTAGGTGGAATCCCAGTACTTGGTGCTGTATGGTGGGCTGGTGCTTCAAATACGGTTTCCAAAAACAAGGAACGCACAGCCATACTCGAACAACTGAATATACAGCCTTCGTTACCTTCTGCAGTAAAAGCAATTAGCGGTGACCCCGTAAGAGTAGGAATTATTGGTTTTGGTATTCGGGGAGAACAATTATGCAGAGCATTAGGATTTGCAACTGAAGAATGGTTGGCAGAAATGCGATTGGCCGCAGAAGAGGATCCTAATCACTCGCGACTGAAAGATTTTATGAATCAGGATAAGCTGAATATAAAACTTACTGCAGTTTGCGATGTGTATGATGTTAGGGCAAACAGGGTAATTAATTCTTTTTCCACCGAGGATACCAAGGTGATTAGATTTAGGACACATCAGGAAATGATCCGCAGCGGTAAAGTAGATGCCGTAGTTATAGCTACCCCGGATCACTGGCATGCTCCTATGGCCATAGATGCTCTTGAAAATGGGATACATGCTTATGTGGAAAAACCAATGACACATACCGTAGAAGAGACTTATAGGCTAAAGGAAGCGGCTGATAAGTCTAAGGCGGTGTTAATGGTTGGCCATCAGCACAGACAGACTTTAAGTTTTCAAACAGCTCAGGATATCGTTTCTAAAGGAGTGCTTGGTCATGTTTCACTTGTCCAGACCAATACCAACAGGAACGATGATAACGGCGCCTGGAATTATCATATAGAGGACGAGGCAAATCCTCAAACCATAGATTGGGATCTCTTTTTAGGTTCAGCACCAAAAATACCTTTTAATAAGAATCATTTTTTCAGGTGGAGAAAATGGTGGGCATATGGATCCGGTCTTTCGGGAGATTTATTGACCCACGATTATGATCGCCTTAATTGCGTATTGCAAATGGGTATCCCTTCATCCGTAATGGCTTCAGGGGGAATTTATACTCACAATGACGGACGTAATGTGCCTGACGTCCTCCAGGTAAATATGGAGTTTCCAGATTTTAGTACAGGGAGTAGTCAGAAAAAAGGTAAGGAAAAGGGAATGACTTTTGTATATAGTGCAACTCTTGGTAATGGCTTTAGCAGGCCAACTATTCTTATGGGACATGACGGCACCATGGAATTGGGTAATAGACTCACGATATGGCCCGATAGCAGGTCTACAAAGTATGCTGATCAGATTGAATCTGAGAAAATGAAGCCATCGGTTCCGGTTTACAGTTATAATCCGGGGGCCAGTGTGCCCGATGCGGTTTCCTCGGCAACATCTCAGTATTTTGCAGATAAAGGTCTTATGTGGACGTACATTAACGGAGCAAGAGTTGATTCAACATTTCTTCATTTAAGGGAATGGCTCAGTAGTACCCGTAACGGCGGTAAAGTGAGCTGTGGAATAAATGAGGGATTTGATGAAGCAATATCAGCTCATATGGCCGGACTTTCAGTTAAACTTGGAAGACGAATCAAATGGGACCCTGTTGCACAGCGCATTATTACCATTGATGGGATCGATTTTGACGAGGTGCTTTTATCTGGTATGTAGTAGCGAAAGACAGGAGTAAAAGATTTATACCTAAGTAGATATATTGCAAGTAATCAGGACTATATTTAGTCCTGATTACTTTTTTATTGTCCATATTTTAAACATCAGAGATTTATGATTACACCAGTTAAACCTGATAAATATCATATTATCTACATCTTACATGACTTAATTTTGAGTATATCGTAATACAAATAGTCATGCAAGTCAAAAAAAACCCAAAAGTAGATTTAAATAGAAATAGCGGACTGTATTTTGTAATAGGACTTACAGTCGTTCTATTTTTGACCTGGCGCGCTTTGGAATACAAATCGTATCCCACAGACACCACAACTATGGACATTGCTCAGGCCGTAGATGACCTTAAAGAAGATGTTCCGGTAACAGAGATTATAAAAACAACACCACCACCACCACCACCTGCAGCTCCTGAAGTAATTGAAGTTGTGGAAGACACAGAGGAAATAGAAGAAACTATTATTGAGAGTACAGAAACCAGTCAGGAATCAGTGATTGATGAGGTAATGGACGTTGACGATGTGGAAGTTGGAGAAGAAGAAGAAGATATCATAGTCCCCTTTGCAGTCATAGAAAATGTTCCAGTTTATCCCGGTTGCGAGAGTGCACAAGGCAATGATGAACGAAAAGCTTGTTTTCAAAAAATGATACAAGCTCATATCGTTAAAGAATTTACCTATCCTGAGAGCGCTCTTGAATTGGGAATCCAAGGAAAAGTATTTATACAGTTTATGATTAATTCTAAAGGAAAAGTAGAGGCAATAAGGACAAGGGGCCCAGACAAACTATTGGAGAAAGAAGCACACCGTATTATTGCTGCACTCCCTAATATGACCCCGGGCATGCAACGTGGAAAATCTGTAAAAGTTCCATATAGTATACCTATTAACTTTATGATTCAATAGAAATAGAGCACATGACTATTTCCCGAGGATTGGTTCTGCTAATACCAAAGTATTAGAAAGGATCAATCCTCATTGTGTTTATAATCTGCTATACGCTGTGGTCCTTCAAGTAATACCCTTACAATTTGAAGTGTACCATCTTCCTTTGTCGCTATCTGCCACTTTATAAGTGAAATTAATCCGTCTTCTATTTCAATCCCGGTTATACTTCTGGGATGCACACAGCTTCCATCATTAAATAAGGGGATATCACCGGGTTCAGGAAATCTTGGCCTATGGGTATGACCCATCACGGTTATTATTAAGTTATTTCGCAGAATCCATTTCTTGATTCTTTTCTCCACCTTTATTAATTCACGGTTGTTCCTGGCAGGACTTGTGGGATCCGCTATTCCCCAAACTTGCAAGGGTTTCCAAAGTATACGTACCAAAAAACGATTGAACCGCCAGCCGTGATAATTCATAAAATCTGCCTGGTGGCCATGTGTTAAAAATAACTCCTGACCACTCTCACTGTGTTTTAAGACTATTGCCTCATGAAACTGCAATTGATCTAATAAAATAGCTTCTTTTTCTTCTTTGGGCTCAAAGTAGGTATAAAGATGTTTTTTAACATAAGCCGGATTTCGATATACCATATCGTGGTTCCCGTAAATCATATGCAACCTGTTTTTCTCGTGATAAAGTTTCATTAGCATATAAATATTCTTATGCGCTTCAAAAATGGGTTCAAAAGTCCGATTCTCCCAGAGTTCATCCCCGTCTCCGAGTTCACAATATTGGAACTCGTTAATATAATAATGTTTCAAAGCATGGTAATAGATATTCCTGTTATTGGCAAACTCATCTGCAAAACTATTGTCACCTCTATGACAATCGCTAAAAAGAATAAACTTTGATTTGTCATCAAATGGTATGGTTTTGGCCCTTTTGTAAGCGTTATTAAGTCTGTTATCTGATGACATCATTGAAATTTGTATAAATATCCAAAAAATGTACGGAACACCGTAAAGATTCCTTTAACAAAAAGAAATGGAATAGTTTTGTAATTTTATCACCAATCTGCAGACTTATAGTATTATGAAATCTATCAATAAAGATATGCCACTGCAAATGCTAATTAGCTTTGATAAGCTATTACAGCAATATGATAATATGGCCAAAAGTGATGATGCGTTTTTATCATCCCGGGCTAAGTATGTATTGAAAACTCAGGCGCCATTTCCCGAATTAAGGGATGGTTTTTCAGATATTAAACTTCTTGAAAAACACAAGGATGTTATTCGAGTTATTTTACAGGATTCGTTTGCCGAGGTATTAAGTGAGAATGAAATTAAAGCTGCGTCTTTACCTTATTTTGATATTGTATTTAATAAGTCCAAAAGATTTCAAAAGATTTTGGCAAATGCAGGAGAAGATTTTCAACCTTTTATTCGTGATCAGGATGAAGGGATAGACTATGTTATGGGATGTACTGTCATCCTAAAGTTCTATTATGGATTTAACCTTGATTTTAGCAGGCCATACTTTTATGATATACCTGACGCGAATGGAATAATGAGGCATTATCGCATTTTATATAATGCGGATTTTATCGATATATTTCCGACAGATTTAGCAAAAGATTTAACCCAGGCAGATGTTGATAAACTACTAGAAAATCCGGAAGATCTTGAGCTTTGGAAGGAAATGATACCTCCAAATAGCTTTATTTCAAAAGGCTTTGTAATCTCCAATATGTTTGATGTTACAGCTGAACATACCATATCTGAAATTAAAACAAATCTTATCTCAAATGATAAAAGGGGAAGCGAAACCTTTATGTCAGATCTGCAAGAGACCTTCAGATCCTTCTTTAGGATTAAGGAATTAAAAATAGGTTTTGTCACCTATAACTCAAAAGATGATCAATTAGAACGTGTGTTTGGCAGGGGGATAGAAAGCTTTATCCTTAAAGAGAAAGATAATGAGCTTTGTAATGATGCCCTGTGTATTGGATCCTATGATAAAATAGTGAATCAGAAAGGATATTTTGC
>CAJQNH010000049.1 GCA_905479615.1 uncultured Eudoraea sp. | reverse complement strand
GTCTCCAGATTTCCTATCATTAATTGCCTTATTGTAAACATTTCATAAATAGATGAGGATATATTTTCCTCTTCCCTATATGCACCATCGGCAAAACTTATTCGGAGTATATCGTTCAAGCTTATCATCCCAATAATTTTTTCATTTTCAATCACAGGGATATGCCGTATTTTATATTTTTTAAATAAATGTTCTGCCTTATCTAAACTTTCTTTTACATCAAGTATTATAAGGTTTGTGGTCATTATATTGGAAACGGGGAGCTCAATCTGGACATTCATGACTTTCAATTTAAATATTATTTAATAAAGATCAGTTTTATCAAAAACAAAAAGAATGATATAAGTCATATTAATTATAGTCATAATTTAGTTTCTTTTATTATTTCTGAGATTCTGATTCTTTAGTATAACGCTGCTTATTCTATTGGTCATATTGGCTTAGCGTGCATTCTTTGATAAGTTTAAGAATAAATTACATAGCTTTGCGCCTACCTATATTCTAGCTAAATTTTACCTCTTTTATAAGGAAACATATGGATAGATTTGATCTTTTGATTGTTGGTGGTGGCCCAATAGGAATAGCCTGTGGACTCGAAGCTCAAAAAAGCGGTTTGAGCTACCTGATTGTAGAGAAGGGTCCTATAGTTAATTCCTTATTTAACTATCCCGTAAACATGCAGTTTTTCTCCTCTTCAGAACGACTGGAAATAGATGACATTCCTTTTATAAGCAACGAAGCAAAGCCAAAGCGTAATGAGTCTTTGGAATATTACAGACGAATTGTCACCTCCAATAAGTTGAATATTCACCTCTTTGAAAAAGTGGAGTCTATAGAAAAAGGTATAGAAGATTTTAAAGTAGTAACAAATAAAAATTCATATACAGCTACTAATATCACAATTGCCACAGGGTTTTATGACCTTCCTAACCTCCTGGAGGTACCAGGGGAAAAACTCCCAAAAGTATCTCACTACTACAAGGACCCTCATTTCTATGCAGGTCAAAGACTGGCCGTGGTAGGAGCAAGTAATTCAGCTGTTGACGCTGCCCTTGAATGCTGGCGGAAAGGTGCTGAAGTTACTATGATTATCAGAGGCCCTGAAGTTGGTAAGCGGGTTAAATACTGGGTTCGTCCGGATATTATGAACCGAATTGAAGAGGGAAGTATTAAATCCTATTATAACACCTCTGTGAAAGAGATTCGCGAAAAGGAAATTGAGTTGGAAACTCCAGAGGGAAAACTTATTTTAGAAAATGATTTTGTCCTGGCCTTAACAGGATACACTCCAAATTTTGAATTTCTGGAGAATGTGGGAATTGAATTATCAAAGGATGAAAAAAAATTACCAAATTACAATCCGGAAACCATGGAAACCAATATAAAAGGAATATACCTTGCTGGTGTTATTTGCGGTGGTATGGAAACCCATAAATGGTTTATTGAAAATTCCCGAGTACATGCAAAGATCATTATTGAAAATATTTTGCAGAAAAAAGAATCTGAAATTGGTAATTAAGAGTTATTCAAGCGAATGAAAAAAATTTCCCTAGCCATTCATGGAGGAGCCGGAACCCTTGTCAGAGGAATGATGACTCCAGAAAAAGAAAGCTTATATAAAGCCGTTTTAGAAAGTGCTTTACACAGAGGGTATATGCTTTTAGAATCTGGCGGTTCTGCCGTACAAGCAGTTGAAGCATCGGTTAAAGAACTTGAGGATTCACATTTGTTTAATGCAGGAAAGGGAAGTGTGTTCACTTCTGAAGGGAAACATGAAATGGATGCGTCCATTATGGATGGAAAAACCCTTAATGCAGGAGCGGTTTCTTTGGTAACTGGCATAAAAAATCCTATAAGCCTGGCACGGGATGTTATGGAAAAAAGCGATCATGTTTTCCTTGCTTCTAAAGGTGCTATGCAATTTGCAGAGAAACTGAAATACCATCTTGAAGATGAGAAATATTTCTATGATGAACTTCGTTTCCAACAATGGCAGCAGCTTAGAGGTACCGAGAGTTTTAAGCTAGACCATTCTGCAAATAAGGATTCGAAATTTGGAACTGTTGGAGCAGTTGCTCTTGATAGTGATGGGAATCTGTCAGCTGGAACTTCCACTGGAGGCATGACCAACAAGCAATTTGGCAGAGTTGGCGATAGTCCGATGATTGGCGCAGGGAACTATGCCAACAATAAAACCTGTGCTGTTTCCTGCACGGGTAGCGGCGAATATTTTATAAAAGGGGTTGTTGCATATGACTTGTCCTGCCTGATGGAATACAAAAACCTATCTCTTCAGGATGCAGCAGAGGAGCTTATCCAAAATCGTTTATTGAAGCTAGGAGGAGATGGCGGGTTAATTGCCGTTGACGCCCTTGGTAATATTGCAATGCCTTTTAACACAGAAGGTATGTATAGGGCCCGTAAATCATCAGACGGTGTAAATCAAATCAGTATTTATAAGAATTAGGAGCTTGGAAAAGGTGCATCAAGGGGTAATACTTTCACTTTACCTCTTTTCATATTAAACCGATCCCCATTTGCCAACACATGAGTTTTAAGATTAATAAGAGACATAGGGGTGCCTTTCTCAAGAATCTTTTCATTATTGTGTTTTAGTTTTCTTGGATCAAACATAATAACCATCCCAGAACCTATTATCTCAAAAGTGCTGCTATTTTTAATAACCAGGCCTGTATCTTCCGCAAGGCCAATGCCCATCATATCGGGATATTTAGCCACGGCTTCCGCAAGTCGTCCAAAACGGCCACGACGAATAAAATGGGAGTCTATTATCAAATTAGAAATGAATCCCATTCCGGCATCCATTTTTACAGCTCCTTTTATAAATGATTCCGTACTGCTTCCACCTGCAATCATTTCGCTGGACATGCACATTGCACCTGCGCTGGTGCCGGCTATCACTAATGAGTCTTTTCTGTAACGTTCAGTGAGTACTTCATGTAACCTGGTGTTGCCTATTTTTGCAGTGATTACAGATTGGTTTCCTCCGGAGAACATCACGCATTGTGCATTTCCAATGTGCTCCAGATTTTTTGGATTTTCAGACTCTTTCCTATCTCGTATATCCATAATATGCACCCTACGACATCCTAATTTATCAAAGGCTTTGAGATAACTATTACTCACCTCTTTTGGTATACTTGAGGCAGTTGGAATAATAACAATTTGTGCCTCATTACCCCCACTCTCACTTACCACTCTGGAGAGGATACTTTCCTGAATAAATTCCAGGTGAAATGACTCTCCTGATTCTGTCCCTTTATCCTCATTTCCTCCAATGGGAATTAAAGTTCCTTTTACCTCCATAATTTATGCTGTCTAGGTTGCAAAAATACAGCTATTGTTACAAAAAATGTCATATATTTATGAAATTACAAAGAACTTATCAAACTCACATTAACAACTAAAATAGTGTTCTAAGGCTTGTTACCAAGTTATAAATCTACGATTAAGAACCATAAAATCTAAGGCCATGAAAATAAGAGAAATAAATGCCATGAGGGGACCAAATTACTGGTCTATTCGCCGCCACAGACTAATTGTTATGGTCCTGGATTTGGAAGAAATGGAAGAAATGCCAAGCAATAAAATAGATGGATTCGCAGACCGTATTCGCGAGATGTTTCCAACTATGTATTCTCATAGATGTTCTGAAGGATGTGAAGGAGGTTTTTTTATGCGGGTGGATGAAGGTACATGGATGGGCCATGTAATTGAGCATATTGCCCTGGAAATCCAAACATTGGCGGATATGGATACCGGATTCGGAAGAACGCGCGGATATGGGGAAAAAGGAGTATACAACGTTGTTTTCTCATATATTGAAGAATCGGTAGGCAGATATGCTGCTAAAGCTGCTGTTCGTATTTGTGAAGCATTAATTGCTGCTGAGCCTTATGATCTGGAAGATGACATACAACGTATGCGCGAACTTCGGGAATCTGAACGACTGGGACCAAGTACCGGGTCTATAGTTCTGGAAGCGCAAAGCCGTGGGATACCATGGATACGGTTAAACAAATATTCCCTGGTACAACTTGGGTATGGAGCCAATCAGAAAAGGATACAGGCCACCGTAACTAGTGAGACCAGCAGCATAGGAGTTGAATTAGCATGTGATAAGGAAGACACCAAATATTTATTAGAACAGGCCGAGGTTGAAGTCCCCAGAGGGGATATCATCAGTAGAGAAAGCGGATTGGAAGATGCTTGCCGATATGTGGGATATCCACTTGTCATTAAACCTATTGATGGGAATCACGGCAGAGGAATTACAGTAGATATCAATTCTTATGAGGATGCGCTTGAGGCTTTTAAGGTGGCTAAAGAAGTATCAAGAAGGGTCATTGTGGAGAAGTATATTACTGGCGAGGATTACCGCCTTTTAGTCATTAACAATATTTTCGTTGCTGCAGCAAAACGCACCCCTGCTCATGTTGTAGGTGATGGAAAATCTACCATAGAGGAATTGGTTGAGGAAGTGAATAAAGATCCACGAAGGGGATATGGCCATGAGAAAGTGCTTACCGCAATAACAATAAACGATCTGACAAAAACGATTATCACCGATGCAGGATATACCGTAGACTCCGTATTAAAGGAAGGAGAGCAATTGATTTTAAAGGACACTGCTAATCTAAGCACCGGAGGTACTGCAGAAGATGTAACGGATATTATTCATCCGGCCAATGTATCAATGGCGGAGAGGATTTCAAAAATCATAGACCTCGATATATGCGGTATTGATGTAATGACCAGTGATATTAGCCAGCCGCTTTCAGATACAAGTGGTGCTGTTTTAGAAGTAAATGCAGGCCCCGGTTTCAGGATGCACCTGGCTCCAACCACTGGATTACCAAGAAACGTTGCCGCTCCTGTAGTAGATAAATTATTCCCTCAAAAAGGTGATACTGGCAGGATACCCATTGTAGCTATTACCGGCACAAATGGAAAAACTACTACAAGCCGGCTTATTGCTCATATCGCTAAAATGAATGGACAAAGGGTAGGTTATACCACAAGTGATGGCGTTTATATTCAAAATAGAATGTTGATGAAAGGAGATTGCACTGGCCCGGCAAGTGCAGAGTTTGTGTTGAAGGATCCTACTGTTAATTTTGCCGTACTGGAATGTGCACGCGGTGGTTTATTACGAGCCGGATTAGGTTTTAAAAAATGTGATGTTGCCATTGTTACCAATGTTTCAGCAGATCATTTGGGCTTAAAAGGTATCCATACTATTGAACAACTTGCCAGGGTTAAGGCGGTTATTCCTGAAACTGTGTTGCCCGATGGTTATGCCATCCTAAATGCGGATGACGATTTGGTTTATGAAATGCGTAGAAACATAAATTGTAATCTTGCGCTGTTCTCCATGGATGAAAATAACCCCAGGATACAGGCTTTACAAAGAATAGGCGGAATAACCGCCATATATGAGAATGGCTATGTAACCCTTTGCAGAGGTGAGTGGAAAATGAGGTTAATGAAAGCAGAGAATATTCCATTGACCTATGGTGGGAAAGCCCTTTTTATGATTCAAAATATTCTGCCGGCTATAATAGCTGCCAACGTACAGGGCATCAGTATTGAAGATACGAAAGCGGCACTCGAGACATTTATCCCATCCGCTTCAAGTACTCCCGGTCGTTTAAATCTGTTTAAGTTTAACAACTTTGACATATTGTTAGACTATGCTCACAATCCTGCAGGCATGCGTGCCTTACAAAAGTTTACAGATAACCTGGAAGCCACTGTAAAAGTAGGGATCATAGCAGGTATTGGAGACCGCAGAGAAGAAGATAATAATGAGATGGGAACAATAGCCGCAGAAATGTTTGATGAGATTATTATCAGACAGGATAAGAATTTGAGAGGTAAATCGGAGACTGAGCTAATCAATATGTTGGATGTCGGAATTAAAAAGCAGGATCCCAATAAAAAAACGACCATTATTCCTTCAGAAAGGGAAGCGATAACACATGCGGTGGCTCATGCAGAAAAAGGATCTCTAATAGTGCTCTGCAGCGATGTGGTACCCGATGCACTGGACCTTGTAAAGCGCTTAAAAGACCAGGAGGCAAAGGGCGAATTATCCTAGGGCATTTGTTGAACTGTTATAAATACTTATACATTATTTAGAGTCCATCATAAATAAAAATAAGGGGCGAAACCGGTTATTTTCAGAAAAACTACTCAAATGAAAAAAATATGGATTTGGTCAATTACGGCAGCTTTAGCAGGATTTCTATTCGGCTTTGATACCGTTGTTATTTCCGGTGCTGACAAAACACTTCAGGCATTGTGGGGTTCGTCTGATGTATTTCATGGAGTAGTGGTAATTGGCATGGCCCTTTGGGGAACTGTTGTTGGCGCATTATTGGGCGGTATCCCCGTAAATAAACTCGGTAGAAAGAAAACCCTTATATGGATAGGTATATTTTACACCATCTCGGCTCTGGGCTCTGCCTTTTCAAATGATCCCATAACGTTTGCCATTTTTAGATTTATTGGCGGATTGGGGGTAGGGGCTTCAACGATCGCAGCACCAGCTTACATTTCGGAGATTGCTCCTGCTAAGGATCGAGGCAAACTTGTTGGTTTATATCAGTTTAATATTGTCTTTGGTATCCTGATCGCCTTTTTTTCAAATTATTTATTAAATGGAATTGGGGAAAATGCCTGGCGTTGGATGGTGGGAGTTGAAGCCATCCCGGCAGTTATTTATACCATATTCGCCTTGACAATTCCAAAAAGCCCCAGGTGGTTGTTGTCTAAACTCCGTGTTGATGAGGCTAAAGAAGTTTTAAAAGTTATAAATCCGGGGATTGATACAGAACTCATGATGCTGGAGATTAAAAAGGAAAGTGAAGGTACGATTCCAGGAGAAAACATTTTCTTATTGAAATATAGATTTCCATTAATACTGGCTTTTTGTATCGCCTTTTTTAATCAACTCTCGGGGATCAATGCGTTTCTTTATTATGCTCCGCGAATATTGGAAGAAGCTGGCCTGGGTGCCAGCACAGCTCTATTGAGTAGTATTGGTATAGGGATAACTAATATGGTATTCACCCTTTTGGGAATATACCTGATTGACCGAATGGGAAGAAAACAATTAATGTATATCGGCTCTGTTGGATATATTATAGCTCTATCTCTGGTAGCTTGTGCATTTTATTTAAATTGGGAAGGAATTTCGGTAGCATTCTTTTTATTCCTGTTTATAGCAGCTCATGCAATTGGACAAGGTACTGTAATTTGGGTGTTTATTTCAGAAATATTCCCTAATCATTTGCGAGGATACGGCCAAAGCTTTGGAAGTTCTGTGCATTGGATTCTAGCAGCTGTTGTGCCTTCATTAATTCCTATTCTATTTGCTACTATAGGCCCCGGAATTGTATTTACATTTTTCGCATTTATGATGTTTCTACAGCTTCTTTTCGTGGCCTTTATTATGCCTGAGACCAAAGGAGTGTCACTGGAAGAATTAAGCAAGTCGCTTACAAGAACCAAGAAGATTAGACCTAAGAGTGTACAATAGGCAATTTTAAATAAGATTATTTGCACTATATAAAAAAGAATTAGACAAGGAACAGGATTATGAATTGTTTGCTAAAAACTTATTTTAGGACAATTATATTGGAATCCTTGCTTATTTATCAAAACATATAATTATCCAAACTGTAAGTAATCTTAGAAATAAAAGACTCTTAAAGTATGGTACAGAATATATTTCCAACTCAAAAACAATACAGCCATGAGAAATTTTTTAAGCAATCTATTCAAAAAGAAAAAAACAGATGAATTTGACGAAGTTCCCAAAGGGGTTTGCCCTAATTGTTGGGGAGATCAGGAATACGGCAATATTATCCGTGAAAAATATAAGGATGCCCAGATTGGAGTTAATAATAAAGAAAGTAAGTATGCATTTATACAGGACTTTGTAGTAACCCATTTAGATGGAATAAAACTAAAAAGTGCCGTACATGGCACAGAATGTCCCACTTGTAAAATACCATATAAGCAATAATCTAAATACTAAACAATCAATAATGTCAAAACAACTCTCAAAAATGACGGAACAGCACTGTTCCAATCCTCCTGCCAAATACAATGATCTAAAAGTTTTATTCCTTAACTGTACGCTAAACAGAACGCCGGTTCTTTCACATACCGAAGCACTTATAGGCGTTGCTCAGCGAATTTTTGAGGCAAATGGTGTAGCTACAAAAGTTATCAGGCCGGTGGATTATGAGCTTCCTGCCGGACTGGGCCTGGATATGTCCAAAACCCCGGAATGGGAGAAAGATGACTGGCCCATACTTCAAAAAGAAGTAGATGCCTGTGATATTCTTATCCTGTGTACTTCAGTCTGGTTGGGAGAAAAATCTTCGGTATGTAACCGCGTATTGGAGCGGATGTACGGATATACCCATTTGTTTAATGAAAAAGGGCAATACAGAGATTATGGCAAAGTTGGCGCTACCTTGATTACAGGAAACGAAGACGGGGTAAAACACTGCGCTATGAATATACTTTTTTCTCTTTCTCATATAGGTTATACAGTACCCCCTCAGGCCGATGCTGGTTGGATGGGCGAGGCAGGACCCGGACCTTCTTACAGGGATGAAGGCTCCGGCGGTCCGGAGAACGACTTCACCAACA
>CAJQNH010000048.1 GCA_905479615.1 uncultured Eudoraea sp. | reverse complement strand
CGTTTCGGTTTGAAGCGGATAACATGTCCGGAGCGTTTCGCAAAGGAAAAACGGCAACAAAAATATATTCGGGATCGAATTGTTTTTGATCCTGTTTTTTTTGTAGAAAAAATAGTTTAAGAATAATTAATAATTAATAATTAATAATAATAATATGTCTGGGTTAATAGGAAAGAAAGTAGGCATGACCAGCATTTTTGACGACAACGGGAAAAATATTCCCTGTACTGTCATAGAGGCTGGACCGTGTGTAGTTACCCAAGTCAGAACCGAAGAGGTAGACGGGTATAGTGCCCTTCAGCTTGGTTTCGATGACAAGGCAGAAAAGCGTGCTAATAAGGCTGAAATGGGCCATTTTAAAAAAGCAGGTTCTTCCACCAAAAAGAAAGTCGTTGAATTCCGGGATTTTGAAGGAGATTTTAAATTAGGGGAGACCGTTGGTGTCGACGTATTTGTGGAAGGTGAATTTGTTGATGTCTCGGCCACATCTAAAGGAAAAGGATTCCAGGGAGTCGTTAAGAGACACGGTTTTGCAGGGGTAGGACAAGCAACTCACGGTCAGCATAACAGATTGAGAGCTCCTGGTTCCATTGGTGCTGCATCATATCCTGCAAGAGTATTTAAAGGAATGAAAATGGCAGGAAGAATGGGCGGTGGCAGAGTTACCGTTCAAAACCTCAGAGTTTTAAAAGTTGTTCCGGAAAAGAATCTTTTAGTTGTAAAAGGTTGTGTTCCCGGTCATAAAAATGCTTACTTAACTATAGAGAAGTAATGAAGGTAGCAGTTTTAGATGTAAAAGGAAAAGAAACTGGACGAAAGGCAGACCTATCGGACGCAGTTTACAAAATAGAACCCAACAAGCATGCAATTTATTTGGATGTTAAGCAGTACATGGCTCATCAAAGGCAAGGTACGCATAGCACCAAAGAACGTGCGGACATAGTTGGTAGTACCAGAAAGATTAAGAAACAAAAGGGAACCGGGACCGCGAGAGCTGGAAGTATTAAATCTCCAATATTTCGTGGTGGAGGAAGAGTTTTTGGTCCCAGACCAAAAGATTATTCTCAAAAACTTAATAAGAACGTAAAAAGGCTGGCAAGAAAATCTGCTCTAAGTCTTAAGGGTCAGGATCAGGCGATTATGGTTGTAGAAGACTTCAATTTTGATTCTCCAAAGACCAAAGATTTTATTCAGATTTTGAAATCCTTAGGATTGGAAAACAAAAAATCTTTGTTTGTGTTGGGTGATTCAAATAATAACGTATATTTGTCGTCGCGTAATTTAAAAGGTTATGAAGTAGTAACTAATTCAGAATTAAGCACTTACAAAATTCTTAATGCAAATCAAATCGTTCTTCTTGAAGGTTCTTTAGAGGGAATTGAAGCGAACTTAAATAAATAGGTTAGACATGAGTGTGTTGATAAAGCCAATTATAACGGAAAAAATGACAGCGGATAGTGAGTTGTATAATCGCTACGGTTTTGTTGTGAATCCTAAGGCGAATAAACTACAGATCAAGGATGCCGTTGAAGCTGCTTATGGCGTTTCAGTGAAAAAAGTTCGAACAATGAATTATGGACCTTCACGCAAAACCCGATTTACAAAAACGGGGGTTCAGCATGGAAAGTCTAATGCATTTAAGAAAGCCATTGTTGATGTGGAAGAAGGGGAAGTAATCGATTTTTACAGTAATCTATAAAGACACCAAATGTCAGTTAGAAAATTAAAACCGATCACTCCAGGACAGCGTTTTAAAGTAGTAAACGGGTTTGACGCCATTACTACTGATAAGCCGGAGAAAAGCTTGCTTGCTCCGATAAAAAGGTCTGGAGGTAGAAACAGTCAAGGAAAAATGACCATACGCCATAGAGGTGGTGGGCATAAAAGAAGGTATCGAATTATTGATTTCAAACGGGATAAGCAGGACGTTGCTGCAGTAGTAAAGTCTATCCAGTATGATCCAAATAGAACGGCTTTTATCGCCTTAGTGGAATACGCAGATGGTGATAAGAGATACAATATTGCTCAGAATGGCTTGCAGGTAGGTCAGAAAATATCTTCTGGTGAAAATGCAGCTCCTGAGATAGGTAATGCTCTTCCGTTAAATAAAATTCCGTTAGGAACTATTATTTCTTGTATTGAATTACGTCCCGGTCAGGGTGCGATTATGGCAAGAAGTGCTGGAACTTTTGCTCAATTAATGGCAAGAGAAGGAAAGTATGCCACTGTAAAATTGCCTTCTGGGGAGACCAGATTGGTACTTGCAAATTGTTTGGGCACTATTGGTGCAGTCTCTAATTCTGATCAACAATTGATTGTTTCTGGTAAAGCCGGAAGAAGCAGATGGCTGGGGAGAAGACCAAGAACAAGACCGGTAGCTATGAACCCTGTAGATCATCCAATGGGTGGTGGAGAAGGTAGAGCCTCTGGGGGACATCCAAGATCTAAAAACGGAATTCCTGCTAAAGGATTCAGAACTAGGTCCAAGACTAAGGATACAAATAGGTATATATTAGAACGTAGAAAGAAATAATAAAGTAGAAAGAAATGGCACGTTCACTAAAAAAAGGACCATACATTCATCATAGTTTGGATAAAAAAGTCCAGCTGAATATAGAATCTGGTAAGAAGTCGGTAATAAAGACCTGGTCCAGAGCATCGACAATTAGTCCGGACTTTGTAGGTCAGACCATTGCGGTTCACAACGGAAGACAATTTGTTCCCGTATATGTTACCGAGAATATGGTGGGTCACAAACTAGGCGAATTTTCTCCAACAAGATCTTTCCGAGGTCATGCAGGAGCAAAAAATAAAGGTAAAAAGTAAGTAAGCTATGGGAGTTCGAAAAAAACAAATGG
Organism: uncultured Eudoraea sp.; assembly: GCA_905479615.1. Lineage (GTDB taxonomy): Bacteria > Bacteroidota > Bacteroidia > Flavobacteriales > Flavobacteriaceae > Eudoraea. Next base: position 14,375 of record CAJQNH010000048.1, on the reverse strand, counting down.
CCGAAAAACTAAAGGCAGAAAAGCAAAAAATAGCATTTGCGAAATTAAATAACTGTCCTACATCACCAAGAAAAATGCGATTAGTTGCAGACTTGGTACGTGGAGCAGAAGTAGAAAAGGCCCTTGCTATTCTTAGATTCAGTCCTAAAGAAGCCTCCCGTAGGGTGGAAAAGTTATTGCTTTCAGCAATTGCTAACTGGCAGGCAAAAAATGAAGAGGTAAATATTGAAGAAGTTGAGCTATTTGTTAAAGAAATAACAGTAGACAGCGGACGCATGCTAAAACGATTAAGGCCGGCTCCACAAGGGAGGGCTCATAGAATAAGAAAACGTTCCAACCATGTTACCTTGGTATTGGGATCTAACAATAATACACAAAGCTAGAAATTTTAGTATGGGACAAAAAACAAATCCAATCGGAAATCGTCTAGGAATAATCAGAGGATGGGAATCTAACTGGTATGGAGGAAACGATTATGGCGATAAACTAGCCGAAGACGATAAGATAAGAAAATATGTTCATACACGTTTGGCGAAGGCTAGTGTATCCAGAGTAATTATTGAGAGAACTTTAAAGCTGATCACCGTAACCATTACAACAGCCAGACCAGGTATTATTATTGGGAAAGGTGGCCAGGAAGTGGATAAATTAAAAGAAGAGCTCAAAAAAATCACAGATAAGGAAGTACAAATAAATATTTTCGAGATAAAAAGACCCGAAGTTGATGCAAATCTCGTAGCGGCAAGTGTAGCCCGCCAGATTGAAAATAGAATTTCATTCAGAAGAGCTATCAAAATGGCAATTGCGGCGGCAATGAGAATGAATGCGGAGGGAATAAAAATACAGATTTCCGGAAGATTGAACGGAGCGGAAATGGCAAGGTCAGAATCGTATAAAGATGGTAGAATTCCTTTATCTACATTTAGAGCTGATATAGATTATGCATTGCACGAGGCTCATACCACCTATGGAAGATTGGGTATTAAGGTATGGATCATGAAAGGTGAAGTATATGGTAAAAGAGAGCTTTCTCCTCTAATTGGTATGTCTAAAGGTCAGTCCAAAGGAAAGCAGCATGACGCAGGTAAAAAACAACGTCGCAGAAAGTAATAATTAAAGAAGAAGTTAGAGATTATGTTACAGCCAAAAAGAACGAAGTTTCGCAAAGCGCAGAAAGGACGTATGAAGGGAAATTCCGGTAGAGGGAATCAACTTTCTAATGGAATGTTTGGGATAAAATCTTTGGATTCCTGCTTTCTTACTTCCCGCCAGATTGAGGCGGCTCGTATTGCTGCGACCAGGTTTATGAAAAGACAAGGGCAGTTATGGATTAAAATTTTCCCGGACAAGCCTATTACCAAAAAACCTTTAGAGGTTCGTATGGGTAAAGGTAAAGGAGCTCCGGAATATTTTGTCGCCGTAGTTAAGCCCGGAAGAATAATGTTTGAGGTTGCTGGTGTTCCCATGGATGTAGCTAAGGAAGCTTTAAGGCTTGCAGCGCAAAAATTACCAGTAAAGACAAAATTTATAGTGGCTAGGGATTACGTAGAGGCATAATTTTTATAATTAGGATGATGAAACAATCAGAAATAAAAGAATTATCGGTAGAAGAATTGAAGGAGAAAATGGCAGAATTTAAGAAGCAGCATGCTGATCTTAAGATCGCCCACTCCGTCACTCCACTGGAAAACCCCCTTCAAATTAGGAAGGCAAGAAGAAATGTGGCGCAATTGGCTACTGAATTAACAAAAAGGGATAACCAATAATTGGTTCTGCTTTATGGAAAAAAGAAATTTAAGAAAGGAAAGAGTAGGCGTTGTAACTAGCAACAAAATGGAGAAATCTATTGTGGTTTCGGAAGTTAAGCGCGTTAAGCATCCTATGTATGGTAAGTTCGTACTGCGAACAAAAAAGTATGTTGCACATGATGAGACCAATGACTGCAATATTGGGGATACTGTTAAGATAATGGAGACACGTCCATTGAGTAGAACCAAATGCTGGAGACTGGTTGAAGTCCTAGAAAGAGCCAAATAATTATGTTACAACAAGAATCAAGATTAAAAGTAGCAGACAATACAGGTGCCAAGGAGGTATTAACCATACGGGTACTTGGTGGTACTAAGAGGAGATATGCATCGGTTGGGGACAAAATTGTAGTCACTGTTAAAGAGGCTACTCCAAATGGTGGTATTAAGAAAGGTACAGTTTCAACGGCCGTTGTTGTAAGAACAAAAAAGGAAGTAAGAAGACCGGATGGTTCTTATATTCGTTTTGATGATAACGCCTGTGTTTTGTTAAATCCTACAGGTGAAATGAGAGGAACTCGCGTCTTCGGACCTGTTGCCAGGGAATTGCGTGATAAACAATTCATGAAAATTGTTTCATTAGCTCCTGAGGTGCTTTAAAATATTGTAAGATGAAATTAAGAATAAAAACGGGAGATAAGGTAAGGATAATTGCAGGTGACCATAAAGGAACCGAAGGCAAAGTTACCCTTGTGGACCGTGAAAAAAATAAGGCGATCGTAGAAGGTGCCAATATGGTGTCTAAACACGAAAAACCAAGTGCACAAAATCCTCAGGGAGGAATTGTAAAAAAAGAAGCTCCTATACATTTATCTAATCTATCACTTATTGATTCCAAATCTGGTGAAACAACAAGGGTAGGCTATGAGGTAAGAGATGGGAATAAAGTACGGTTTTCTAAAAAATCTAACGAAGTAATTTAGTTATGGCTTACGTTCCAAGATTAAAGCAAGAATATGGAGAGCGAATTGTTTCGGCTCTCAAAGAAGAATTTGGTTACAAAAATGTAATGCAAGTACCCAAGCTGCAAAAAATAGTGCTTAGCAGGGGTGTTGGTGCAGCGGTAGCCGATAAAAAATTGGTGGATCATGCCTTAGATGAGTTAGCGCTGATCACTGGGCAAAAGGCGATATCAACAATCTCTAAAAAGGATGTTGCAGCTTTTAAACTCAGAAAGGGTATGCCAATCGGGGCCAAAGTTACTCTCAGAGGTGAGCGTATGTATGAATTTTTGGATAGATTAGTGACTACTGCCTTGCCAAGGGTAAGAGATTTCCAGGGAATTAGAGCGACTGGTTTTGATGGAAGAGGAAATTACAACCTTGGTGTAACAGAGCAGATTATATTTCCAGAAATTAATATAGATAAGATTAATAGGATTAATGGAATGGATATCACATTTGTAACTAGTGCTGATACAGATAAAGAAGCAAAATCATTGTTAACCGAATTGGGATTACCATTTAAAAAGAATTAGTATGGCTAAAGAATCAATGAAAGCCCGTGAAAGAAAAAGGGCAAAGGCTGTAGCAAAATATGCGGAGAAGAGAAAGGCTTTAAAAGAAGCCGGCGACTACGAGGCTTTGCAAAAACTGCCTAAAAATGCTTCTCCTGTTCGCATGCACAATAGGTGTAAATTGACAGGTAGGCCTAAGGGATATATGAGAACTTTTGGTATTTCTCGTGTGATGTTTAGAGAAATGGCTAACCAAGGATTGATTCCCGGTGTTAAAAAAGCAAGTTGGTAATCCAATATAAAAGTTAAGAAGATGTTTACAGATCCAATAGCAGATTATTTAACAAGAATTAGAAACGCAAGTAGAGCGGGTCATAGGGTAGTTGATATTCCTGCTTCTAATTTGAAAAAAGAAGTAACCAAAATTTTATTCGATCAAGGATATATTTTGAGTTATAAATTCGAGGAGAATGAGATACAGGGAATTATTAAAATTGCCCTGAAGTATGATAGGCTTACCAAGGAACCAGTTATTAGAAAGATTCAGCGTATAAGTACGCCGGGTCTTAGAAAATATGCCAATTCCGGAGAGATGCCCAGAGTACTTAATGGCTTGGGAATTGCTATTGTGTCTACTTCTCATGGGGTTATGACAAGTAAACAAGCTCAGCGAGACAATGTTGGCGGAGAAGTTTTATGCTACGTTTATTAAGAAATAAAGAGATAGGAAAATGTCTAGAATAGGTAACAATCCAATAGCAATTCCGGAAGGAGCCACAGTTGAACTGCAGGATAATATTATTACTGTAAAAGGGAAATTGGGTGAATTAACGCAGGAATATTCAGGGGTTTCCATTAAATCTGAAGACGGCCAGGTTGTGGTAACAAGACCTTCTGATTCTAAAGAACATAAAGCCAAACACGGCCTGTATAGATCCTTGATTTCCAATATGATTTTGGGAGTGACTAATGGATGGACTAAAGAGCTTGAATTGGTTGGTGTTGGTTACCGTGCAGGTAATCAAGGACAAAAGTTAGATTTGGCTTTGGGTTTCTCACATAATATTGTTTTGAATTTAGCGCCTGAAGTTAAAGTTGAGACGATTTCTGAAAAAGGAAAGAACCCAATTATAAAGCTTACCTCTCACGACAAACAATTGGTAGGTCAAATTGCGGCCAAAATAAGATCATTCCGCAAACCGGAACCTTACAAAGGAAAAGGAATAAAATTTGTTGGAGAACAATTAAGAAGAAAAGCAGGTAAATCCGCTTAAGAATTGAATTATGGGATTATCAAAAACTGAAAGAAGAGAGCGTATTAGAAAAAGGATAAGAAAAGTATCCTTTGGTACAGCAGAGAGGCCTAGATTGTCTGTTTATAGAAGCAATAAAGAGATTTATGCTCAAATAATAGACGATAATAATGGGAGCACTTTAGTTGCTGCTTCTTCAAGGGATAAGGAACTAAGTAAGGCAAAAGGTACAAAGATAGAGATTGCCAACCTGGTTGGTAAGACAGTTGCTGAAAAAGCTAAGAAAGCCGGGATAGAAGCAGTTGCTTTTGATCGTGGTGGTAATTTGTATCATGGTAGAGTAAAATCATTGGCCGAAGGTGCCAGAGAGGCCGGTCTAAAATTTTAATAGGAAATATGTTCGGGAATTACAAAAATGTAGAAATTGTTAAACCGGGAGGTCTTGAACTAAAAGACAGATTGGTTGGTGTTCAAAGAGTTACTAAAGTAACTAAAGGTGGTAGAGCTTTTGGTTTTTCTGCGATCGTGGTTGTAGGTGATGAGAATGGTGTAGTAGGTCATGGTCTTGGGAAGTCTAAAGAAGTAGCTACCGCTATAGCTAAGGCTATTGAGGATGCTAAAAAGAACTTAATTAGAATACCACTGAGTAAAGGCACTTTGCCACATGAGCAAAAAGGAAAATTTGGTGGTGCACGCGTGTTTGTTAAGCCTGCTTCCCATGGTACAGGAGTAATAGCCGGAGGAGCGGTTAGAGCCGTATTGGAATCAGTTGGCGTACAGGACGTTTTGTCTAAGTCTCAGGGATCCTCTAACCCACATAATGTCGTAAAAGCTACATTTGATGCTTTACTACAATTGAGGGATGCCAGAACTGTAGCAAAACAAAGAGGTGTTTCGTTAGAAAAAGTCTTTAAAGGATAAGTAGCAAGAGTATGGCAAAGATTAGAGTTAAGCAGGTAAGAAGTAGCATTAAAAGGCCACAAAATCAGAAAAGAACACTGGAGGCACTTGGATTGCGTAAGATTGGCCATGTTGTGGAACATGAAACCACACCCAATATTATGGGAATGATCAATAAGGTTAAACACTTAGTTTCTACGGAAGAAGCATAAAATATATTTGTAATGAATTTAGGGAATTTAAAACCAGCCAAAGGGTCTGTTCACAAAGCCGGGAAAACTATAGGCCGAGGCCAGGGTTCTGGTAAAGGAGGTACTGCAACAAGAGGGCATAAAGGTGCTAAATCAAGATCCGGGTATTCCAGGAAGATTGGTTTTGAAGGAGGTCAAATGCCTTTACAAAGACGAGTGCCCAAATTTGGTTTTACCAATATTAACAGAAAAGAATATCAGGGCATAAATCTGAATAAACTTCAAGAGCTTGCAGACAAGGGATTGGTTAAAAAAACAGTCACTGTTAAAGATCTTGTAGATAACGGAATGGCTCATAAAAACGATTTGGTTAAGATATTAGGCGGTGGTGAACTAAAAGCGTCTCTTAAAATAACCGTACATAAATTTACTGCAACTGCTAAAGCTGCGATTGAAGCCGCTGGTGGTGAAGCAATAAATTTATAAGTAAAGAAGATTATGAAGAAATTTTTTGAGGTTATTTCAAATATCTGGAAAATTGAAGAACTAAGGAACAGAATTATTGTTACCCTGGGTCTGCTGCTTGTGTATCGTTTTGGTGCTCAGGTTGTTCTTCCGGGTATTGACACTTCTCAATTAGCAGAATTATCTTCAAATACTGAACAAGGTATTTTGGGTATTTTAAATGCATTTACGGGTGGCGCATTTGCCAATGCCTCTGTATTTGCTCTTGGAATTATGCCTTATATCTCTGCATCAATTGTGGTTCAATTAATGGGAATTGCAGTACCTTATCTTCAAAAGCTAGATAAGGAAGGTGAAAGTGGAAGAAAAACAAAAAACCAGATAACCAGATGGTTAACCATTGGTATCTGTATTGTACAGGCCCCGGCCTATCTTTATAGTCTCGGTGCTCTTGGTGTACCGGACAGTGCATTTCTTTTGGGTAAAGGTTTGAGTTTTATAGTACCCTCAGTAATCATTCTGGTAACAGGTTGTGTGTTTGCCATGTGGTTAGGAGAAAAAATTACGGATAAAGGAATTGGAAATGGTATTTCCCTCCTTATTATGATTGGTATAATCGCGAATATGCCTCAGGCTTTTGTTCAGGAGTTTGTTTCCAGAACGGCCAATAATACAGGCGGACTTATGTTTATGCTCATAGAAACTATTATCTGGTTTCTTGTTATTCTGGCCAGTGTTCTATTGGTTATGGCAACAAGGCGTATACCGGTTCAATATGCCAGACGGACAGCCTCCGGAGGGTATGAAAAAAACATAACGGGCTCCAGACAGTACATTCCTTTGAAATTAAACGCTTCCGGTGTTATGCCTATAATTTTCGCGCAGGCTATTATGTTTGCACCTGGTTTATTAGGTAGAACTTTTAATAATACCGCAGTTGGCCAATGGATGGAGGTACAGTTTCAGGATATTTTTGGATTGGCCTATAATATTTTATTTGCCTTGCTGATTATAATATTTACATATTTCTATACTGCCATTACAGTACCCACGAATAAAATGGCTGATGATTTGAAACGCAGTGGTGGTTTTATACCAGGGATCAGACCAGGTAAAGAAACAGGGGATTTTCTTGACAAGATAATGTCATTAATCACATTGCCAGGATCCGTATTCCTAGCCCTATTAGCAGTATTACCTGCCTTAGTGGTTAAATTAATGGATATTCAGGCGGGTTGGGCCTTGTTTTATGGAGGTACATCACTTTTGATTATGGTAGGGGTAGCTATTGATACTGTACAGCAGGTTAATTCTTACTTGTTGAACAGGCATTATGACGGATTGATGAAATCAGGTAAAAACCGAAAAGTTGCATAAGTTATGGCCAAACAAGCACCCATAGAACAAGACGGTAGCATAATAGAGGCTTTGTCCAATGCAATGTTTCGTGTGGAACTGGAAAATGGACATGTTGTTACTGCTCATATTTCCGGGAAGATGCGTATGCATTATATAAAATTATTACCTGGAGATAAGGTAAAACTGGAAATGAGTCCATACGATTTAACAAAGGCGAGAATTACATATAGATACTAACAAAGACGAAATGAAAGTTAGAGCATCCATAAAGAAAAGAAGTGCCGACTGCAAAATAGTTCGCAGAAAAGGTACATTGTACGTAATCAATAAAAAGAATCCTAGATTCAAACAAAGACAAGGGTAATTATGGCAAGAATTGCAGGTGTAGATATACCAAAACAAAAAAGAGGCGTCATAGCACTTACCTATATTTTTGGTATCGGTAAAAGCAGGGCACAAGAGTTATTAGAGAAAGCCCAGGTAAATCAGGATAGCAAAGTATCGGACTGGAACGATGATGAAATTGGTCGCATTCGTGATGCTGTTTCCTCTTATAAAATTGAAGGGGAACTTCGTTCGGAAAATCAGTTGAATATTAAGCGTCTGATGGATATTGGCTGCTATAGAGGAATCCGCCACAGATCTGGACTTCCACTTAGAGGACAAAGGACCAAGAATAATTCCAGGACCAGAAAAGGAAAAAGAAAAACGGTTGCGAATAAGAAAAAAGCAACTAAATAATTAGCATAATATGGCAAAGACAGGTACCAAAGGAGCTAAAAAGCGCAAGGTAATCGTTGAATCGACTGGTGAAGCGCATGTAACGGCTTCCTTTAATAATATAATAATTTCTTTGACCAACAAAAAGGGCGATGTTATTTCATGGTCTTCTGCTGGTAAGATGGGATTTAGAGGTTCTAAAAAGAATACTCCTTACGCTGCTCAGGTAGCAGCTGAAGAATGTTGCAAAGTAGCTCATGAAGCGGGGTTGAGAAAGGTGAAAGTTTATGTAAAAGGACCAGGTAACGGAAGAGAATCTGCAATTCGTTCAATTCATAATGCTGGTATTGAAGTTACTGAGATTGTTGATGTAACACCATTACCACACAACGGTTGTCGACCACCCAAAAGAAGAAGAGTTTAATTAAGTTACATAAATATAAAAGGTTAATTCACAGGAAGTGCAATTACGATTATCGAAGGATAAGCCTTAATTCATAATCACATTTCCAAATTTAAAGAAGATGGCAAGATATACAGGACCTAAATCAAAAATCGCACGTAAATTCGGCGAAGCAATTTTCGGAGACGACAAAGCTTTCGAGAAAAAAAACTACCCTCCGGGACAACACGGTAACAACAGACGTCGTGGTAAAAAATCTGAGTATGCTATCCAGTTGATGGAAAAGCAGAAAGCAAAATATACCTATGGCATATTGGAGAAACAATTCAGAAACCTCTTTGCTAAAGCAAACAGGAGTAAAGGTGTAACTGGTGAAGTACTTCTTCAATTATGTGAAGCACGTCTTGATAATGTGGTTTACAGGATGGGAATTGCAAATTCCAGAAGAGGTGCAAGACAGCTCGTTTCGCACAGGCACATTACTGTAAATGGCGAATTGGTAAATATTCCTTCTTATTCCTTGAAAGCCGGTGATGTAGTAGGGGTGAGGGAAAAATCAAAATCTCTTCAGGCCGTGCAAGATGCACTTAGTGCAAACAGCAGTGTGTATGAATGGATGACATGGAATAATGATAAAATGGAAGGAAATTTTGTTTCCATTCCAGAAAGAATTCAGATTCCAGAGAATATTAAAGAACAATTAATCGTGGAGTTATACTCTAAATAAAACAACACAATTCCGACTATGGCATTATTAAATTTTCAGAAGCCCGATAAAGTTATAATGATAGATTCCTCAGATTTCGAAGGCAAATTTGAATTTCGCCCTTTGGAACCTGGTTATGGTTTGACTGTTGGGAACGCCTTGCGAAGGGTATTGCTTTCTTCTTTGGAAGGATTTGCAATTACATCCGTAAGAATCGATAAAGTAGAGCATGAATTTTCGGTTATTGAAGGTGTTGTGGAAGATGTTACCGAAATCATCCTTAACCTCAAACAAGTTCGATTTAAAAGACAAATTGAAGATGTTAATGAGGAAACTGTTTCCATATCTGTAAGTGGTAAAGATCAGCTTACTGCTGGAGATTTTCAGAAATTTATCTCTGGTTATCAGGTGTTAAACCCGGACCTTGTTATTTGCAACATGGATCCTAAGGTGAGCATAAATATGGAGATCATTATTGAAAAAGGTCGCGGTTATGTACCGGCAGAAGAAAATAAAAAATCTAATGCACCTTTGGGAAGTATAGCTGTTGATTCAATTTTTACACCGGTAAAAAATGTAAAATACAGCATTGAAAACTTTCGTGTTGAGCAAAAAACAGATTATGAGAAATTGGTATTTGAGATAGTTACTGATGGTTCTATTCATCCGAAAGAGGCATTGACAGAAGCAGCTAAAGTACTAATACACCACTTCATGTTGTTTTCTGATGAACGTATTACCCTTGAAGCTGATGAAATAGCACAAACAGAGACCTACGATGAAGAATCTCTGCATATGCGTCAGCTTTTAAAGACTAAACTTGTTGATATGGATCTTTCTGTTAGAGCATTAAATTGTTTAAAAGCTGCAGAAGTAGATACATTAGGAGATTTGGTTTCGTTCAATAAAAACGATTTGATGAAATTCAGGAACTTTGGTAAGAAATCATTAACAGAATTAGAAGAACTGGTTATAAACAAAGGCCTTAATTTTGGGATGGACCTTTCAAAGTACAAATTAGATAAGGATTAATTTATCAATAAAGACAGGACTATTCCTGTTTTTAGAAAGCATTTATATAAGTAACGATGAGACACGGTAAAAAAGTCAATCATTTAGGAAGAAAGTCAGCTCATAGAAAAGCTATGTTGGCTAACATGGCTTGTTCGTTGATTGAACATAAAAGAATTAATACAACTGTGGCAAAGGCTAAAGCCTTAAAGCAGTTTATAGAGCCATTAATAACTAAATCAAAAGCTGAGAACAATCAGACTACTGAAAAAGGAACACATAACAGACGTATCGCATTTAAGAACCTAAGGGATAAGTATGCGGTTACAGAATTATTTGGAAGTGTTTCCGACAAGGTTGGTGAGCGACCAGGTGGTTATACCCGAATTATTAAATTGGGCAATAGGCTTGGTGATAACGCCGATATGGCAATGATAGAACTTGTAGACTACAATGAAGTTTACAATGCTGGTAAAACTGCTAAAAAGAAAACCACAAGAAGAAGTAGAAGAGGGAAAAAAGCAGATGAGGCAGTAGTTGAAAAAGCTACGGAAACTGCTGTAGTTGAAGAGGCTGTGGAAGTGGTGACAGAAGAGATTAAGGAGACAGAGGCTGTAAAAACCGAGGAAGCGACTCAAGAAATTGAGGAGGTTAAAAAACCAGAGGCAACTAAAGAAGAAGCGTCAGAACCTGAAGCAACTGAGACTGAAGATTCCGAAGAAGAAAAAAATGATTCTAAAGCATAAATTGTTTATAAAATCTTTAATATTTAATAAAGGATAGACCTAAAAGTCTATCCTTTTTTTATGTTTATTTGTGAAACGTAATCTTATTTAACATTATGAAGTATCAATCCAAAAAGAAAGCACTATTATTATTAGAAGACGGAACTATTTTCTTTGGTAAGGCAGTAGGCAACAAGGAAGGTACTGCATATGGGGAAGTTTGTTTTAATACCGGAATGACTGGTTATCAGGAAATATTTACAGATCCTTCTTATTTCGGGCAACTCATGGTTACTACAAATGCACACATAGGTAATTATGGAACCAATATGGATGAGGTAGAATCCGGTTCTGTTAAAATTGCAGGATTGATATGTAAGAATTTCAGCTATGAGTATTCAAGACCCATTGCAGATCATAGTCTGGAAGAATTTTTGGACATAAACAATCTATTTGCTATTTCTGATGTAGACACCAGAGCCCTGGTAAGCCATATTCGGGATCAGGGTGCCATGAATGCCGTAATCTCTACGGAAGTAGAAGACATAGACAGCTTAAGGGAATCCTTAAAAAAAGTGCCTAATATGGAAGGATTGGAACTTGCTTCCAAGGTTTCAACCACAGAACCATATTTTTTTGGAAACGAGAATGCTAAATACAAAATAGCTGCCCTGGACATTGGAATTAAAAATAATATTTTACGTAATCTGGCTAAAAGAGATGCTTATATAAAAGTCTTTCCCTACAATGCCACCTATGAGGAAATGAGCGGATGGCAACCTGATGGTTTTTTTATTTCCAACGGGCCCGGAGACCCGGAACCATTGCATGAGGCGGTAGAGGTAGCTCGTAAGATTATGGCGAATGATAAACCTTTGTTTGGAATTTGCCTGGGTCACCAGGTAATTGCATTGGCTAATGGTATATCTACGTACAAAATGCATAATGGGCACAGAGGGATAAACCATCCGGTATTGAACCTTTTGACTGGTAAAGGTGAAATTACCTCTCAAAATCATGGGTTTGCCATAAGCAGGGAAGAAACAGAGTCTAATCCCGAAATTGAAATTACTCATGTGCATCTAAATGACAAAACTGTGGCCGGTATAAGGTTACAAAATAAAAATGTTTTTTCAGTTCAATATCACCCTGAAGCCAGCCCGGGACCTCATGATGCAGATTATCTTTTTGATCAATTTTTTGAAATGATAGCTTCTGCTGTTAATAAAGATGCATTGGTTTAAGGAATTGTTATATTCCGATCTTTATGGGCCTCAATATAGCGTTGTGTCCATCCGCCTTTTGTATCTTTGCCAAATAATTCAACCTTAAAATTTAACAATATGAGTACCATAATTGATGTGCATGCAAGACAGATTCTGGATTCAAGAGGAAATCCGACCGTAGAAGTAGATGTTATAACCGAAAATGGCGTTTTAGGGCGTGCAGCAGTTCCATCCGGAGCTTCTACCGGTGAACATGAAGCTGTTGAATTGCGTGACGGAGGGAAAGCCTTTATGGGTAAGGGTGTTACTAAAGCCGTGGAAAATGTAAATAATATTATAGCTAAAAAAATAGTTGGGATGTTGGTTTTTGATCAAAACCTAATAGACCAGACAATGATAGAACTGGATGGTACTCCAAATAAATCTAAATTGGGAGCCAATGCAATCTTAGGAGTGTCTTTAGCAGTTGCGAAAGCGGCGGCCAATGAGCTGGGAATGTCCTTGTACAGATATGTAGGTGGCGTTAGTGCTAATACCTTACCGGTGCCTATGATGAATATAATTAATGGTGGCTCGCATTCGGATGCACCTATAGCATTCCAGGAATTTATGATTATGCCAATCAAAGCAAAAAGCTTTTCACATGCTATGCAAATGGGGACTGAAATATTTCATAATCTTAAAAAAGTATTGCATAGTAGAGGCTTGAGCACAGCGGTTGGTGATGAAGGAGGGTTTGCACCTACGCTGGATGGTACAGAAGATGCCATAGAGACTATTGGACTAGCTGTTAAAAATGCCGGATATTCTTTTGGTGATGAGGTTATGATTGCACTTGATTGTGCTGCTGCAGAATTCTATGAGAATGGTAAGTATGATTATACCAAATTTGAAGGGGATTCGGGTGCGGTGCGTACTTCTGAAGAACAGGCAGCGTATTTAGCAGATCTTAGTAAAAAATACCCTATTATTTCTATTGAAGACGGGATGGATGAAAACGACTGGGATGGCTGGAAGACATTAACAGATATGATTGGCGATAGCGTTCAGTTAGTTGGAGACGATTTATATGTTACCAATGTAGAAAGATTATCAAGAGGAATTAAGAACGGGATTGCCAATTCCATACTCATAAAAGTAAACCAGATTGGCACGCTTACAGAAACTATTGCCGCTGTGAATATGGCTAAAAATGCGGGATATACTTCCGTAATGTCTCACAGATCAGGGGAAACTGAAGATAATACTATTGCAGATTTAGCCGTAGCACTTAATACCGGCCAAATAAAAACTGGTTCCGCTTCCAGAAGTGATCGTATGGCTAAATATAACCAATTGCTCCGTATAGAAGAAGAACTAGGTGATGTGGCCTATTATCCGCAGGAAAAAGCATTTAAAGTAGGATAATGATATTTCTCAAAATTATAAAAGCCTTTCTTACTAAGAAGGGCTTTTTTTTTTGAAATGAATGCATTAATGTAATTAGACACCATATTTCGAATTAGAGGACTATTTGAATAAGAAATATTCTGTGTGGTACTACTAAGCGAATTTAAACTAAAATGGTTTTTAGAACTTTACAGTAGCTGTTTTTTGGAACAACAATTTTCTTTAATTTTTACACTTCTTATTCACCTCAGTAATTGTTAACGTCCTTCCTTTTTCTTAAATTTACAGTGCCGTTCTATTAATCAAAATCAATCACATGTCAGAAAAAGCTACATTGCAAGTTAATGGGGAAAAGTATGAATTTCCTGTTGTTGAAGGCACTGAAAATGAATTTGCCATAGATATTAAAACGTTACGTTCGTCTAGTGGCATTATCACCTTGGATCCAGGTTATAAGAATACCGGTTCATGTGAAAGTGCGGTTACATTTTTGGATGGAGAAAAAGGTATTCTGAGGTACCGTGGATATGCCATTGAAGAATTGGCAGAGAAAGCAGACTTCCTTGAAGTTGCATTCTTATTAATTTTTGGAGAATTACCAAACGAGGAGCAACTCATAAAGTTTGATAAGGATATTAAAGCAGAGTCACATGTAGATGAGGAAATGAAAAAAATCCTTGATGGATTTCCAAAATCGGCACATCCAATGGGTGTTTTATCATCTTTGACCAGTGCTCTGATCGCTTTTAATCCAAGTTCTGTA
>CAJQNH010000047.1 GCA_905479615.1 uncultured Eudoraea sp. | reverse complement strand
AAATCCTTGAAAGTCAGGAGGAGTAAAATTGTCTCCATCTTTGTTCATGGCAAAATCTACCCGCAAACGCTCGTTTATTCCCAACTTACTTTTACTGAGCTTTACTTCAAAAGTAATAGCTTCTTTATCTTGCGCCATTATCTGGTTAGTAACCAGTAATAGTAAAGAAATACAAATTATATAATATTTAGGGCTTTTAAATATCACCAATCTTTCTTATTTTTTGTTTTGACACCTTTAACTTTCTGAGCGTCCATTTTTTCCTTAACTTTTTTCTCTTCGTTTTGCATTGCCTCAAGTAAATTCTTTATTTGTTGTTGAGACAATTGATTTGGTCTTGGTTGTTTCTGCTGTTGCTGATCTCCCTGCTCGGGCTGCTTTTTTTCTTCTTTTTTTTCATCGCCATCCCCTTTTTTATTTTCTTCTTTTTCCTGATCACCTTTATCTCCTTCATTACTATCTTTTTCTTCGTCTTTGGGATCACCTTTGTTCTCGTCTTTATTATCTCCCTGGTCTTGTTGATCCTGGTTTTTGTCTTTTTTCTCTTCCTGATCCTGATTCTCCTTATTATCGTCTTTATTCTTATTATTCTTATCCTTTTTTAGAAGCTCTTTAGCCAGTGCCAGATTATAGCGGGTTTCTTCGTCAGAGGGGTCATTACGCAATGCTTCTTTATAAGCTTCAACCGCTTTGGCGTATTCTTTATTTTTCATAAATACATTACCCATATTATGAAATGCCTTATGCTTAACAGGTTTTTCCGATGTCAATTCTCCTGCCTGTTTGAATCGACCAAAAGCCTCAGAAAAACTCTCTTTGGTATAGTACGCATTTCCTAAATTATATGGGGCCGCTGTGTTCTCATTACTTTTGGAAATGGCTCTTCTGTAGGTCACTTCTGCATCAATAAAATCGTTGTCAGCTAATTCCTTATTAGCTTCAAATGTTATATCGGTTGAGGCTTTAAGTGCTTTTTCCTTTTCTTTCAAATCATCTTGCGAAAAAACGGCAGCGCTTATAATAAATATAAATAAAACAATCTTTTTCATTTTAGTGAATTTCCTTCTCGTTAAATAAATTCATTCTTTTAAGCCATTGGGTTTTTCTGTCTAGCAGAAAAACCTCCAAAAACAGAAACAAAAGACCAATGCCCAGAAACCATTGAAATTGGTCTTTATATTCGGCAAATTGTTTGGCTTCAAATTCCTTTTTGTCCATTTGATTCAATTGCTCTTTAATAAAGTCCACAGCATCTTCTGTATTCGATCCGTTTACGTATTCCCCATTACCCTCGTCGGCAATTTCCTCTAATATCTCTTCATTTAGTTTAGTGATAACTACTTCACCCTGTGAATCTTTTTTTAAACTTTCTACAATACCATTTCTTTTGATGGGAATTGGACTGCCTTTTGTCTTTCCAACACCGATGGTAAAAATTCTTATTCCTTCATCCACAGCCAATTCAACAGCATCTATGGTTGAACCCTCTGAGTGATCTTCGCCATCTGAAACAATAAATAAAACCCTGTTCGTTTGTTCCTCATCATCAAAATAAGTAGATGCAAGTTCAATGGCCTCATTTATAGCAGTTCCTTGTGATGAAAGCATATCTGTATTCATGCTTTGGAGGAACATTTTGGCTGCACCATAATCTGTGGTTATTGGCAACTGAGGAAAAGCCTGGCCAGCGTATGCTATGATACCTATTCGATCACTTGCCAATTGATTAATAATTTCAGAAACCAGGCGTTTAGATTTCTCCAGTCTGTTTGGAGCAATATCCTCAGCTAACATACTTTTTGAAACATCTATGGCAAAGACAATATCAACTCCTTCTCGTTTGACTGTTTCTAATTTCGTTCCAATTTTTGGGTTTACCAGACCCAAAACCAAAAATGAAAGCCCTACTATCAGGAAAATTAATTTTAATACTGATTTAAAATTAGACTTACTTGGGGATAGTCTTTTCAACAGGTCGGAAGTTGCAAATTTCTTTTGAGTCCTTTTTTTCCAGATTTGAAGCAATACATAAATAACCACCATTACGGGGATAATGGACAAAAGATAGAAATATATTTTCTCGTCTAACTGGATCATATTTTAAATAAAACTTCTGAAGAGCGTATTTCTCAGGAACCACTCAACAATAAGTAATGCCCCTGCCAATAGAATCCATGGTCTGAATTTCTCCTCATATTTATAATACTTAAATTCTTCAACTTCTGTTTTCTCCAATTTATTTATTTCATCATAAATGGCCTCTAATTTTTCATTATCAGTAGCTCTAAAGTATTGCCCTCCTGTTGCGTCGGCAATAGCTTGAAGTAATTTCTCGTCTATTTCAACCTGTCTCATCCCATATCTGTAGGACCCATCTTCATTATATGCAACTGGTGAGAGCGCATTTCCATTAGTTCCCAAACCAATAGTATATGTCTTGATGTCAAATTCCACAGCAAGATCAGCGGCCGTTTGTGGTTCAATAAATCCTGAATTATTAACTCCATCAGTAAGTAAAATAATTACCTTACTTATTGATTTGCTTTCTTTTAACCTATTAACCGAAGTTGCTAATCCCATACCAATGGCTGTACCATCGTTTAATTGACCATAGGTAATTTCTTTAAGCGAATTTAATACAATAGATTTATCACTTGTTATTGGTGTTTTGGTGTAGCTTTCCCCTGCATAGGCCACTAAACCAATTCTATCATTTGGTCTTTGTCTAATAAAATCTGCTGCCACTTCTTTTAGCGCCGATAATCGGTTTGGCTTTAAATCCCTTGCCAACATACTTGAAGAAACATCTATCGCCATTACAATATCAATACCTTTCGTAGTTTTTGTTCGAGTGGAAATATCCTCAGTTTGAGGGCGCGCCATTGCTACTATAATTGCTGTCAATGCCAACAAACGGAACACAAATAATACCGGTTTTAGTTTTGGTAAAAGGTCGTTAGATGTAAACCCATCTACAGTCGAAATTTTCAGGGTGGCAGTCTCCTCTTTACGCTTAAAAATATGCCATATCAAAGCAAGGGGGAGCAATAAAAGCAACCAAAAAAGCTGAGGATTTGCAAATTCTATATTGTCTAACATTTATGCCTCTGTTTTTACTTCTAATGAACCTATTATCCTACTTACAATTTCTTCAGCGTAAGTATCATCATCTAACCATGATAAGATTAACTGCTGTTGAAAACCATTTCCGCCAAAAAGAATAATAGTGTATTGCCCGCTAACTAACTCTTTTGAGCCAGGTACTGCAAATTTACCCCGGCCAAAAACTTTAATTCCTTTTACACCAGATATTGTAACGAATTCTTCTTGCTTAGTAATAATATTTTTTGCGCCCTGATCTTCGAAATTTTTCAATATTTGTTCAACAACCTGATTGAAATCCGGTTCTTCAGGTTTATTTAATGTGGTCGAAGTTGTGCCAATAGTGAGTAAACCTTTTTTACTCCTGTACATAAAAGCCTGCAGCTCTTTGATATTGGCCTTTGCATCCGGAGGGAGCTTAAATTCTTGTCTTACTAATACTTCCGGAGTCTCAACAATTATTGGTGGATATCCGTAAGAACTGGAAACCCATTCTCCTTCTAAAAGTGTTTTTGTAGGATGGCCAGTAATGGTATCCCAAACATAAGAAGGACCTAAATAGGTTATAAGTCCCCCAAGGGATACTAGTATTACAATTGCTGCAGCAGAAACAATTGATATTATTTTCTTTTTTCGTTTTTTCTGAGCAATAACTTCCTGATATTCTTCTTGTTTCAACAAATCTTCTTCAGTAGGTTCAGGCAGGGCTTCTTTGGTCTTAACAACGATCTCCTCAATAGCTTTTCTATCTTGCTCGGCTACTGATGTAAGGGGTTTGGACCTTGCAAATTTTACAAGATCAGCTGTTTGTAGTGTTTTTTCAAATTGTTTAATTGTATTATCATGAAGCTTTAGTTCACCTGCATCCTGCAATAATTCCAATTTTTTAATCAATTCACTTGTAGTACTTTCCAGTGCTGAAATATGTACCTCTTCTTCAAGATAGGATCTAACTATTGCAGTTAATTCAGAATAATATACTTTGTACTTATCCTGAATTAAATATTTAGAATTTTCTAATCGCTTCAATTCCAAAAGTGCTCTATCATAAGGTGGGAGTAATGCCACCTTTTCCTCTTCTGTCAATGGTTTTTTTCGAATTATAAACCAATAAATAAGGCCGCCTGCAATTCCGGCAATAAGCAAAACAATCAGGAGGATTTTCCAAAAGGCACTATTACTTTTTTGTACGCTTATTAAGGGTTTTATATCATACATTTTTTGGTTGACTGTATCCACGGGAACCGTGGCAACATCAACCTTAAGAGAGTCTGTAAAAAATCCAGTCCCGTTAATTTCAATACGCTGAGCCGGCAGTACATAGGATCCGGAATCAAATTGTGTCAGCGCGTATATTTTTTGCAGTGTTATTCTGTCTTTTTTTCGGGTTGTATCTGTTTTAAAAGTTTGAACAGTTTCCAATGGCGAAAAGGTTTGCCCTTCAGGGAAGAATACCTGGGCAGTTGAGTCTACTTCAACAGTAACCGTAAAATGAATTTGTTCACCAATTTTAATATTGGTAGTGTCTACTTTTGATGTTATTTCGGGTTGTAACTGAGCAATTATGGTGTTCCCAAAAAATAAAAGACATAAGAAGAGCACCGGGCCGGACCAGGAACTAATAATACGTCTTAATTTAATTGAAATCATATTCATTTATCCTCTTCGCTTAAAATAACCCAATAACTTTTTAACATAACTCTCATCCACGCGGCAATCCAAAATGCCACATCCCGATTTATTGAAAGTTTCTTTAAAATAGTCTACCCTATTTCTATAGTATTCACCGTATGCATTCCGTACGCTTTTAGATTGCGTATTTACCAGTTTCACTAAACCGGTTTCCGAATCCAGCATTTGCACTAGTCCTAAATTTGGAATATATTCTTCTTTTTCGTCATAAATACGAATACCTGTAACATCGTGTTTCTTCCCTGTAATTTTCAGTGTTTGCTTATAATCTTTTGCCATAAAATCTGAAAGCACAAATACAATTGCTTTTTTCTTCATGACGTTAGTTAAATATTTAAGTGCTTCCCCAATATTAGTCTTATTGCTTTTAGGAGAAAATTCCAGTAACTCTCTTATTATTCTCAGGACATGGCTTTTTCCTTTTTTAGGGGGTATAAAAAGTTCAATTTCATCAGAAAAAAGAATAAGACCAACTTTGTCGTTATTTTGGAGTGCAGAAAATGCTAGAGTTGCCGATATTTCTGTAATAATATCCTTTTTAAAGCGATTGGTTGTGCCAAAAAGTTCCGAACCACTGACATCTACCATTAGCATCATGGTTAGCTCTCTTTCCTCCTCAAATACTTTTACAAAAGGTTCATTATATCTGGCCGTGACATTCCAATCAATGCTTCTTACATCATCACCAAACTGATATTGGCGAACCTCGCTAAAAGTCATTCCACGACCCTTAAATGTAGAATGGTATTCCCCTCCAAATATGTGATCTGAAAGACGACGGGTCTTAATTTCAATCTTACGAACTTTTTTTAATAACTCTTTGGTATCCATTCGGGTTCAAGCTTTTCAGTTATATAAGCAAATACCATTTACGGCATTGAACTACATAGGTTGAACTATTATGGCACTTCAATTTCGTTAACAATCCGGTTGATTATTTCTTCTGAAGTAATATTTTCTGCTTCCGCTTCATAGGTAATTCCAATTCTATGCCTTAGTACGTCATGCACAATGGCGCGCACATCTTCCGGAACTACATAACCACGTCTTTTAATAAAAGCATAACATTTAGCTGCATTTGCCAGATTAATACTCCCACGAGGTGATGCTCCAAAACTTATGAGTGGCTTAAGGTCTCCTAAATTATATTTTTCGGGATAGCGTGTGGCGAAGACCAAATCCAGGATATATTTTTCAATTTTTTCATCCATATAGACTTCTCTCACGGCCTGTTGAGCACTAAGAATTTGTTTAATTGATACAACGGGTTTAACATCCTGCAGTATACCTTGAAGATTTTGCCTTATAATAAGTTGTTCTTCATTCATCTTAGGGTAATCAATAACCGTTTTTAGCATAAAACGATCCACCTGAGCTTCAGGGAGTGGATATGTCCCTTCCTGTTCCACGGGGTTTTGAGTAGCCATAACCAAGAACGGTTTATCAAGTATAAAAGTTTCATCGCCAATGGTGACTTGTTTTTCCTGCATTGCTTCCAAAAGAGCAGACTGTACTTTGGCAGGGGCACGGTTTATTTCATCAGCTAAAACAAAATTGGCAAATATAGGACCTTTCTTTATTGAGAAATCATTCACTTTCATATTATATATCATTGTTCCCACGACATCTGCAGGTAGAAGATCCGGAGTAAACTGAATCCTGCTAAAACTGCCTTTAACCGCCTTTGACAGAGTGGTTATTGCAAGAGTCTTTGCAAGTCCGGGGACTCCTTCTAACAAAATATGACCCTGTCCCAAAAGTCCGATCAACAATCGTTCTATCATATGCTTTTGACCTACAATAGCTTTATTCATTTCCAGAACAAGCAGGTCTATAAAAGCACTTTCTTGTGCAATCTTTTCATTAACAGCACTAATATCTACAGTAGTATTTTCCTCCATTAATAATTTATATTTTTTGGTTTTTAATCTGTTGGTATCACAGTAGGGCGCAAATTGAAAATTTATTTATATAAGTGCTGTTAATGATTGGTTAAAAAATGCCTAGAACCCTAAGTTTTATGAAGTATTTAAGGGATTTATTTTATATTTTCACATACTTATGAAAAACCGGATATCTTATTCAAAAATTATTGCGGGAACCATGACATGGGGAAGTTGGGGGAAGAATCTTACAAAAAACGAAATTGCGGACCTTATTGGCTATTGTGTGGAAAATGGAATTACAACTTTCGACCATGCCGATATTTATGGAGGTTATACTAATGAAGAAGCTTTTGGAAATGCTTTTTTACAGAGTTTAATCCCCAGGGAGCAGGTACAACTTATTAGTAAATGTGGGATACAATATGTATGCAAAGCCAGAGAGAATAAAGTAAAACATTATGATTACTCTAAAGAATATATTATTTGGTCTGCAGAGCGCTCCCTGTCGAACCTTAAAACTGACTATTTAGACCTTTTTTTACTGCACAGACCCAGCCCGTTAATGCAACCAGATGAAATTGCAGAGGCCATTCTTTATTTACAAAAAGAAGGTAAAATACGGGAGTTTGGAGTGTCTAATTTCACAGCTGCGCAGATTTCCCTAATAGAGTCAGTATTGCCAGTAACCGCTAACCAGGTTGAATTTTCCTTAACAGCTGAAAAGTTGATGTATGACGGCACTTTTGATGATTGTATCAATCATAATCGGACTGCTATGGCGTGGAGTCCCTTGGGCAGCTATTTTAGGAAGGATAACAAAAGAAGGAAGCGAATAAAAAAGGTGCTAAAAGGCCTTAAAAAGAAATATGACGCAGATAACAGTCAACTACTTCTGGCATGGATCTTAAAACATCCCTCCAAAGTTCACCCAGTTGTTGGCACTACAAACAAAGAACGATTAATAGCTTCTGTAAGGGCTACTGAAATTGATCTGGAATTGGAAGATTGGTTTTTGTTATTAGTTGCATCTCAGGGGCATAAGGTTCCGTAAATAGTAATTATTCCAAATTAATTTAATGAAAAAAACAGCATTTATTACCGGAGCAACCAGTGGCATAGGAAAGGCTACTGCGCTATTTTTCGCATCAAAGGATATCCGATTGATAATTTGTGGGCGAAGAAAAGAATTTTTAATAAAACTGCAGAAGCAATTGGAGCCACTAACTGAAGTCTATGCGTTGAATTTTGATGTCAGGGACAAAAATGCTGTTTCAAATGCGATAAACTCATTACCCGAGGAATTTTCTCATATAGATATTTTGATTAATAATGCGGGGAATGCCCATGGTATGGATCCCATAGAAACAGGCAGTCTTGAGGATTGGGATGCTATGCTGGATATCAATGTGAAAGGCCTGCTATATGTCTCCAGGGCAATTTTACCTAAGATGGTGGATCGTAATTCGGGACACATAATAAATATTGGTTCAACTGCCGGAAAAGAGGTTTACCCAAAAGGGAATGTTTATTGCGCCAGTAAACATGCGGTTGATGCAATTAATCAGGGTATGCGAATTGATTTGAATTCTTATGGAATCCGAGTGGGTGCTGTTAACCCAGGATTGGTTGAGACTGAGTTTAGCAATGTCAGATTTAAAGGGGATAATGAGAAAGCAGACAATGTTTACAAGGGGTTTCAACCTTTAAAACCTGAAGATATAGCAGATATAATTTACTTTGTAATATCACGACCTTCCCATGTAAATATTGCAGATCTCGTGGTTATGCCCACTGCACAGGCAAGTAGTACCATAGTGAAGAAAACAATATGATTAATAAGCGCTTACTGGTAAAAAACCTTTTGGCTCATAATGACGAGAATAGTTTTTATGATAAAAAAAGGTTTATCAATATAGGTAAGCGAGAAGGTAAAGCCAAATTTCTAAAGCATGTTTGCGCACTTGCTAATAGCAATCCAAATAATAATTCCTTCATTGTTCTTGGCGTTGAGGATGAAGACAATAAAATTGTTGGGGTAGATTTCTTTGATGACAGTAAGATTCAAAACCTTGTAAATGCCTATCTTGATAACCCTCCTTTGATCTCTTATGAAAATATCCCGTTTCCGCACTTGCCTGAAGGCAAGGTGGTGGGCTTAGTTACTATAAGTTCTAACGGGCAAGTGTGCGCATTGCGCCGCAATATTTGGAAATATTACGGAGGCGCAGTTTTTTTCAGAGATGGAAGTATAAGCATGCCTAAGGCTTTTGATATTGTGTTAAAAGACATCAACTCAGAAACCGTTGCTACAATAGAACAACATGCCCGAAATAATATAGAACTTACCCTTGATGGTGTAATAGATTTCATAAATTACAGACATAGGGACCTGACAAGCAGCTATAAAGTATTTAAAGAACAATTTGTACTCTGCTGGGCTGGGAATCAAAAAAAGGTAAAAAACGAAGTTTTTTATTCAAGAGTGGATATAGAACTTATTAATGAACAGGTTAAACTTTTCTATTCTGCACTTGATGAAATCTCTATAAGCTATAATGATGAGTCCTTTTCTATCATGGAATATGTGAAGTTGGGCTTGGGGAATCAACAAAAATACTATCCTTTGGAAAAAGTGGATATATTTTTTTCAGATAACGGAACTTATCAGATTCAAAGTGATTTAATTTTTGATCCACCTCAATATGATAAAAAGACCTTGTATCATATTTTTAATTCAAACAAGGCTCTACTTCAAAAAATTGAAAAGGGCGTATTACTTAAACGTTCAGAAGAATTAGATTTGAAACTATTACCGGCAACGTATCTTATTTGCTATTTTAATGGTTTTGAAGAGGC
>CAJQNH010000046.1 GCA_905479615.1 uncultured Eudoraea sp. | reverse complement strand
GTTATTGCCATTATATGCCCATTTTAAATATATGGATCCCCAGGTAAATCCACCACCAAAGGCTGCAAATACCAGGTTATCTCCTTTTTTGAGTTTTTTTTCGTAATCAGAAAGCAGTAGTGGTAATGTTGCCGAAGTTGTATTACCGTATTTTTCTATATTCATCATCACCTTTGAAGGTTCCAATTCCATTCTGTTTGCCGTAGCATCTATAATTCTTTTGTTCGCCTGATGCGGTATTAGCCAATCTATATCATCATGTGTGAGATTATTACGTTCCATTATTTTGGCAGCCACATCGGCCATATTTGAAACAGCAAATTTAAAAACCGATTTCCCGTCCTGATAAACATAATGTTTTTTGTTTTTGACGGTTTCTTCAGAAGAAGGCATTAAAGAGCCCCCTGCTTCAATCTTTAAAAACTCTCTTCCCGTACCATCAGATCTCAAATATTCGTCCTGCAATCCTAATCCCTCATAATTGGCTTCAAAGAGAACCGCACCGGCTCCATCACCAAAAATAATACAGGTGGTTCTTTCAGTATAATCAAGAATAGAAGACATTTTATCCGCTCCTATCAGAAGAACCTTCTTATACTTGCCAGATTCTATATAGCTTGCTGCTGTAGACATCCCAAATAGAAAGTTTGAACAGGCGGCCTGCATGTCAAAGGAAAAGGCATTTACGGCCCCAATTTGTGAAGCAACATAGGCTGATGTTGAAGCAACTGGTAGATCTGGTGTTGCAGTTCCAACAATAACCAGATCAATTTCAGCAGGGTCCAAATTAGACTTACTAATTAAATTTTCAGCCGCTTTAATAGCCAGATAAGAAGTCCCTTTATCCTTATCTTTAAGTATTCTTCTTTCTTTAATTCCTGTTCTGGTGGTAATCCATTCGTCTGTGGTATCCACCATAGTTTCCAACATTTTATTGGTTAACCTGAAGTCTGGCACATAAGCCCCTACAGCTGTAATTGCTGCTGTTATTCTACCCATAGTAAGTTTGGTTTTTATCAAGAAACCTTAAAAAATGGTCGAAAATTCGTGAAAAATAGTCATTTTTTAGGACTTTTTGCCGAAAAAGCCGATTTTTAAAGATTTTGGTCTACCCCATAAAAAAACTCCCAACAATTATAAGTGGGAGTTCAAAATCATAGCAAGGTATGCTATACTGTTTCTTCTTCTGTTTTATCAATTAGAACCTGTCCGCGGTAATACAATTTACCTTCGTGCCAATGAGCTCTGTGATAAAGATGCATTTCTCCTGTTGTTGGATCCTTTGCAAGAGTTGGCGCTATGGCCTTATAGTGAGTTCTTCTCTTATCTCTTCTTGTTCTGGATATTTTCCTTTTAGGATGTGCCATTTTGTAATCTATTTATCCGTTAGTAATTTTTTTAATGCCTCCCATCTGGGATCTATTTTATTTTTGTCTTTCTTATTCTCTTTTGGTTGCAATTCTTCAAGTCTTTTAAGTGCTACCGAATTTAATGTGCCGTCCAATACTCCCGGGTGTATCCGTTTGGATGGCACTGACAGTACTATCATTTCGTATACGTATTGCGCAACATTAACTTGATGCGCTCCGTGTGGAATAATGAGTATTTCATCATCTTCGTCATTGTAGACGTCCCCAAACTTTACTAAAAGTTTTAAAGAAGCTTCAATATTTTGATCAAAGGGTTCATTAGTAAGATCGCAAAAGAGATTTACTGTTCCCTTAGTCTTCATTTCAAGCTCAAGAGCTGTTGACACCCTGTCTAATACAATGTGAAGTTTAATCTC
Organism: uncultured Eudoraea sp.; assembly: GCA_905479615.1. Taxonomy (GTDB): domain Bacteria; phylum Bacteroidota; class Bacteroidia; order Flavobacteriales; family Flavobacteriaceae; genus Eudoraea. The sequence continues at coordinate 8,941 of CAJQNH010000046.1, read as the reverse complement.
CGCATCATTAAATTCATGGTAATCAAAAGATTCAAAGAACGTATTGTCTATATTATATTCAAACTCGTGTTTCCCTTGTTTTAATCCTGCAAAAGGAATGCTGTATTCCTTATTCTTCATCGCTTTATACACTAGTTTAAGGCGTGCAAAGATACTTTTTTTTTCTAAAACCCCAATTAAAAAGGGAATATATTTACAAGGAATTATGTTGTAAACTACTGGCGATATATTACTATCATGCTCGTTTCATTTTCTGTTTTTGCAATGGATTCTTCATGAGTTTCTGAAACTCTTTCCTTTTCCTGAAAATATTTATTGCCATAAAAACTGCTTCCTTAAATGATCCCGGATCCGCTTCACCTTTACCCGCTATTTCGTATGCCGTACCATGATCAGGAGATGTGCGCACTTTTGAAAGACCTGCAGTAAAATTGACTCCCTTCCCAAAAGAGAGGGTTTTAAAAGGGATTAAACCCTGATCGTGATACGCTGCCAGAATTGCATCAAAGCTCTTATATCCTTCAGATCCAAAAAAGCTGTCTGCTGCATAAGGACCAAATACCAAGTGCCCCTCATCCGATAATTCGCGAAGTACCGGTTTTAATACTTCATCATCCTCTTTGCCAATGACTCCGTTGTCTCCGCTATGGGGATTAATCCCCAAGAGTGCAATTTTGGGTTTTCGTATGCCAAAATCCATTCTTAAGGTCTCCTCCATGATCCGAATTTTATTGCGTATAAGTTCAGGTGTTATGGCTGCAGGCACATCTTTTACAGCCAGATGATCTGTTAGCAATCCTATCTTTAAGGCCTCAGTGACCATAAACATTAAACTTTCTCCTCCCAGTTCACTCGCCAGATAATCTGTGTGGCCCGGGAAGTTAAAATCCTTGGTTTGTATATTGTTTTTATTAATTGGCGCCGTTACAAGTAAGTCTATTTCATTCTTTTTTAAGGCATTTACCGCTGCCCGAAGTGACTTTAAAGCATAGGCCCCACTTTCTTCCGTAGCTTTTCCATAAAGTATATTTGGAATCTCGTTCCAAACATTTATCACATTAACTTTGCCCGCTATGGCCCTTGAAACTTCCTTAATTCCATTGTAGTTAATATTGATTCTCAGGTCGTTCTTCTGTTTAGATATGGTCTTGTTTGATGCAAAAATAATTGGGGTGCAAAAATCTGTCATTCTGGGATCCTCAAATGTTTTAAGCACAACTTCACATCCTATGCCATTCAAATCGCCAATGGATATCCCCAACCTTATTTTTGCCTTTTCCTCCATGTTATCAAACTCTTTATTTCTACTTTTACAGAGCAAAACTACTTATTTTAAATGATACATGTTTACAGGAATAATTGAAACTTTAGGCAAAATACACAGATTGCGAAAAGAGGGAAGCAATCTTCACATAACAGTTAGCTCCCTTATTACCGACGAATTAAAAATAGACCAAAGTATTTCCCACAATGGGGTATGCCTGACTGTAGTCCAAATAGAAGCACCTTATTATACAGTTACGGCGATTGATGAAACTCTGCAAAAGACTAACCTTTCAGAACTAAAGGAAGGGCAGGTAATTAACCTTGAAAGAGCTATGATAATGGGTTCGAGACTAGACGGGCATCTGGTTCAGGGCCATGTAGACCAAACGGCTATTTGTAGAAAGATAACCAGAAATGATGGTAGTTGGATGTTTACTTTTGAGTACGAACCGCAGCTTAATAATATTACCATTGAAAAGGGATCCATTACAGTAGACGGGGTTAGCTTAACCGTTGTTAATTCTGAAAAGAATGCTTTTAGTGTCGCTATTATTCCATACACTTATGAGCATACACGATTCAAAGAATATGAAATTGGTACTTTGGTAAACCTGGAGTTTGATGTAATTGGTAAGTACGTGGCCCGGTATATGGAATTACAATCGTGATTATTAACTGTTTGTAATATCTTCTGCACATATTTCGGTTTTTCCGGAAACTTTAAACCTTAATAAATATTTTACGCCTGTACATTACATATGCCAGCAACAAATAAAATGAAACTACCGTTAACCCATATAGGAGGGAGGATAACTCTACCTGCATAAAATCGTGAAGATATATTTTCTGAAACAACCACTGATGAAGTGTGGTTTGCTCATCAATTTTTATTGAATAAAATATTTTTGTTACAAAGCTTGATAAAAAATAAACCGTAATTGCGTTAGCGCCCGTGTACCGCAAAATACTCCCAAATTTAAGCCCCTTAATATCGGTTAAATAGTAAATTAAGGCCAGGAAAATATTAGCCCATCCAGCAGTAACCAAGACAAAGCTACTACTCCAAAGAGCCTTGTTAATCGGAAATATAAGATCCCAAAGATGCCCTGCTACAACTAGAGCTGTACCCAGAAGAAATAGTACTATTTCCTTTTTTGCTCGTTTAGACAAAAGTATCAACCCGGTAAATATGCCCATCAAAGAAGTGGCTATAGAAGGAAGAGTACTCAATAATCCTTCTGGATCATAGTCTTCCTTGTAAATATGGGTTCCTAATACATTGAGGTCAATATAGTTGGCCCAATTATTGGCTGCCCTGTCAAAAGTTGGCTCCATACCATTAACAGGAATGAAACCCATCCATATCCAATACCCAAGTAATATTGTTATGCAAATTCCAAGAAGTACTCTCCAGTTACAGTTTATAAATAAAATTGCCGCAAAAAAGAATACTAACCCAATGCGTTGCAAAACACCAGGAAACCGGATACTTTCAAAATCCTTAAAAAAAGGAAAATGGATTGTAAATGTTCCCAGAAAAAGACCTAAACCTATTAGTTTTAAAGCTCTTACTGTAATTTTCTTGTAGGTATCCTTCGTAGCCTTTTTGTTGTTATAAGAAAAAGCTATTGAGGTTCCTACTATAAAAAGGAAAAATGGAAATACAAGATCCGTTGGCGTATATCCGTGCCAACTGGCATGCAAAAAAGGCGCATAAACATTAGACCATGTTCCCGGCGTGTTTACCAAAATCATTAAAACTATAGTAAGCCCCCGAAAAATATCAACTGAAATTACCCTATTTTTCATTTGCTACAGCTTATAAAATATCATCTTTCATTTTGCCCCAAGCTTTGATCAATAAGTATCCTGAAATTAAAGCAACACCTGCATGAATCATAGCCGAAGTTGTGTGACCATAAATCCAATGTCCTGTGGCGAACATAATCGTATATATCAGAACAACACCCAAAAGCATAGCCAGAATTCCTGAGGGTACACTCCATTTTTCCCCTAAGTCAACCTCAATGTTATCTTTTTTGGCCTCATCTACCACTTTACTCCAGCCTGGGCCTCCAGGCTGTATTTTTTTGTAAAATGAGCGTAGTACTTCCTTGGATTCTGGTTGTGTGGTAAAAGTAGCTGTTAGCCATATAATAGTAGTTATGATCATTACAAAAGGGATTTCACCCCAATCGGGGAATATACCCGTATCTGTATTAAAGAAGAATACGCCTAAAGGTGTTGCCTTCAAAAGTATGGATAGAATACCAGACGCAAACATGGCCGAAATTTCAGTCCAGGCATTGATCCGCCACCAAAACCATCTTAGGATAAAGATGAGTCCTGTACCAGCACCAAACAGCAGGAGCATATCAAAAATCTGCATTGCATTTTGCATCAACAACGCTAGAACAGCACTGAATACCATTAATATTACTGTTGAAAATCTACCAACAGCTACAAGTCTTTTTTCAGAAGCCTGTGGATTGATCTGTTGTTTGTAAAAATCAAATACAATATAAGAAGAACCCCAATTCAATTGGGTTGATATGGTACTCATATAAGCGGCAATTAGTGATGCCAACACCAAGCCCAATAATCCACTTGGTAATTTGGTCAACATCGCAGAATAGGCCAAATCGTGACCTAATTTGTCTGCTGGAACGTTAGGAAATGCTTCTGAAATACTTGCAATATCGGGATACACTACCAAGGAAGCCAGAGCCACTAATATCCATGGCCAAGGCCTTAGGGCATAGTGCATGATATTAAAGAAAAATGTGGCTCCAATAGCGTGGTTCTCATCTTTTGCAGCTAGCATACGTTGGGCTATGTAGCCACCGCCTCCAGGTTCCCCTCCAGGATACCAAGAACTCCACCATTGCACAGCAAGCGGAATTGCCAATAGTGTAATCACTGCCTTCGTATTACTAAAATCTGGCAATATAGAAAGTTTATCTTTTACATTTTCATTGGACATTATGGCGTCTATACCGCCTACTTCAGGTAAATTAACCAAGTAATATGCTGCCCCTATGGCGCCTGCCATTGCAACGAAAAACAATAGGAAATCAGTATAAACAACGCCTTTGAACCCGCCCAAGGCACTAAAGGTAACAGTAATCAATCCAGCACTTACAACCGTTTGCCAGGGTTCAAGTCCCAACATAATACCCCCGATCTTAATGGCAGCCAAGGTAACGGCAGACATGGTTATCACATTAAAAATAACCCCAAGATAAATTGCCCTGAATTTCCTTAAAAAACTGGCAGGCTTGCCGCCATATCTTAATTCATAAAATTCAAGATCTGTATTTACATTAGATTTTCTCCAAAGTTTGGCATACACAAAAACGGTCAACATCCCTGTTATCAGAAAACACCACCATACCCAGTTGCCAGAAACACCGTCGGTTCTTACAATATCAGTGACCAAGTTCGGTGTATCCGTTGAAAATGTGGTCGCCACCATCGAAAGGCCTAAAAGCCACCAGGGCATGGTCCTGCCCGAAAGAAAAAACTCTGAACTGTTCTTTCCTGACTTTTTGGAGACATAAACTCCGATTCCTAAAACTATGGTGAAGAATACTATAATAAAGCTATAATCTAAAGTACTTAGTTCCATTGGTGGTATATTGGTTGACGGCTAAAGATATAATATTTTAGAATACTTTTGTCCTTGTTCGCTAAACAACAATTGTGCTGCTATCAATACAATCAGAAATATCAACCTTCGCTTGGATCTTGGCTTTAACCGCTGCTTTTGTTATCGGTGTTTCCAAAGCAGGAATCAAGGGCATCGCCGTAATCATTGTTACACTAATGGCCCTGGTCTTTGGCGCCAAAGAATCTACCGGTCTAATTGTGCCCCTTTTAATAGTAGGTGACATTTTTGCTGTAATCTATTATAACCGGCATACGCAATGGAAATATATTATTCGATTCTTGCCATGGATGGTTGCCGGGGTTCTTATCGGAGTCTTTATTGGAAAGGATCTGGACGAAAAGACCTTTAAAATTGGAATGGCCATTATCATCTTGGGCAGTGTACTCATGATGTATTGGTGGGATCGTAAAAAATCGGAAAACGTGCCTACACATTGGGCCTTTGCAGGTTTTATGGGCATAATGGCCGGAATCACTACGATGATTGGTAATTTGGCCGGGGCATTTAGCAATATATTTTTCTTGGCCATGCGATTGCCCAAAAATGAGTTCATTGGCACTGCCGCATGGTTATTCTTTATTATCAATCTTTTTAAAGTGCCTTTTCATATTTGGTCTTGGGGTACAATTACACCAGACTCCCTTCTAATAGATTTAAAACTTATCCCCGGAATTCTTGTCGGTTTATTTGTCGGGACGCGACTGGTAAAAATTATTCGTGAAAATTTTTACAGGAAATTGATCCTGATTTTAACCGCCATAGGCGCCATCCTCATTCTGTTTCGGTAATAGCTAATTTAGCAAGAACAGGGAAATGATCTGAGGGGTATCTCAAGTCTTTTGAATCACTCAAAATGCCATATTTAAGAAGCTGAAATCCTGTTTTGGACAGGAATATATAATCTATTCTTCGTGTTATGGGTTCTGAAAAATTAAACCCATTGTATGTTCCTTCAGGACCAAAAGCCCTAACTCCCGCAAGCATATGGCTATCCTGCATGGCACTGGAGAGTAATAAAATACTTGGGTGATCCGGTTCCAGATTAAGGTCGCCTGTAAGTATTACCGGGTAATCCTGCGTATTTAATTCTCGTATTTTTTCTATGATTAAGAATACACTTTCCTTTCTGGCTTCTTCTCCTATATGATCAAAATGCGTATTGAATACCCAGAAGTTTTGGCTCCCACTTATAGTTTTAAATAATCCATAGGTGCAGACCCGTTTTATGGCTGCATCCCAACCTTTTGACGGTATTTCAGGCGTTTCGGATAGCCAGAAGGTGTTTTCTTCAATTAACTCCAACTTCTCCGGATTATAAAAAATTGCCGAAAATTCGCCATTTTTAAGTCCGTCTTCTCTTCCCTTCCCAATATAATTATAACCGGGCATCCCATTCTTAATTTCCTCCAACTGATGCAATAACCCTTCCTGAACTCCAAAAACCCCGGGCTCATGAAAGTTCAGTTGACCAATTAAAAAATCTTTTCTAATATCCCATCGATTCAGGCTATCAGAAGCTACGTCCAAGCGTATATTATAAGAAAGTACAGTAATATCCTGCGCATTCAAATTTATTACTATTAGTAAAAATATTATCTGTAATAAAAGCTTCATTCGCTTCATAATTCTTAACTTTTGTTGTTGAATATTATCCAGTAATTCGGCATCTAAAATACGTATCTCTACCGCAACCTCTGACCTATTTCCCTTATCTTATAGAGTTTTTGCTTGCTTCAGTTTAACAAAAGAAATTTACACCCTAAGGTCTCAGGCCTTGGGATCCGTAGCTTATTTATCCTGCTATACTTAGACTATACTTAGACGAACTTTTATCAGATAAGTTACAAAACCTTTTTTAATTGTGCTTACTGTCGGAAAGCAGTTAAAAAGGATAAAAGAATGACTTTTTTTAATTACCTTGTAGTACATATTCGATTAACAGAGAATCATCATATCAATTCTAGAAAAAGAAATAATGAAATTTAATTTAGCTGAAAAATTAGCCATAGTAAAAGCCATTGATGAGGTTATTCTGGTAGACGGAAAAGTTGATAAACGCGAAATTGACTTCCTTACCCAATTAATGGATATTCTAAAATTTGACCGTGTTCTCATAGAAGAAGCCAGGAAAATTACCGCTAAGGAATGTATACAAGTCCTTAAAGCCATGCCAAATAATAAAAAAACCGCACTAGGAGTGATGTTGAGTGAGATGGCCAACGCTGATGGAGAGTTTAGTGAGGATGAATACCGCCTAATTTTCAATCTTTTACTTGAAGCCGGTATTGATATTGAATCTGCACTTTAACAGGCAGCCTGCTTAACACTTTTAACAAAACGAATACTAAAATTTAAAAATCCGACTTTTCGTAAAAAGTCGGATTTTCTATTAGAAAATACACTCCAGCACAGAAGGTGCCCGGAATATGAGATGTATTCCTAAAATTCTTTAGACAGATCTGCGGTATCATACCATTCTGCCTGATGGGTAATTTTACCTTCTTCATTAAAAAATAATACCGAATACCACTTTAATCTCGCGTCTTTTCCGGTTTCTGTGTTTATAGACTTCCATAATCCATATACTCTGACATCCCCATTGGGTTTTTGATTTTCACCCAAACCGGCAAAATACTCGGCATTGGTTAGTTTCTTATCGCTAAATCCTTTCATAAATCCTTTCATAGCGTTTTCCCATGCAGCTCTGGGCAGAGAATCGCTTCCCACGCTGGGCGGTGACCAGATAAAATCTTCAGTAACATAAGAGCCAAAGTTAAGGGAGTCATTGTTAGAAAATGCCTCCAAATAAGCCTTAGTAGTTTCAACGTTCTTATGGAATTTTTCCATATTCGGATCTGGCATGGGTGCCTCGGGTTCCTTCACTTTTTCCTGGCAACTGGCCAGAAGTACAATAGTAACGAATAAGAGAATAATTTTTTTCATGTTTTTGTTTAATTGTTTTATAGTTAATAAGAATATCTCAATGAAAAGATATGTTGCCATGATATAACTTCTAAGGATATAATCATAACCATGGGGGATGAAGTCCTTCTTTTATTGTCCGAACACACTGATTTTTTTATCACAAGAAAAAATAATTCACCTTAATGTTAAATTGTTTCGGGCATTTTTTTTCCTGCCATTAAAAATAAACCCTTCTATAAAACTTTGGCTCCACAAAATACTTTAGTTAATTCATAACGATTAGCTTCCTGCTCATCAGTTCAAAAGTTAGTAGAAAAATGAAATTATTTAAAGGTTCTAGGCAGCAATTGATTCAAGAAAACAACGTAAAAAAATACCTGCTATATGCCATTGGTGAAATTTTACTGCTAATGATTGGTATTACCCTGGCCTTTCAGGTAGATAACTGGAATGAAAGCAGGGAGAAAAAAATTGCAGAAATAAGAACCTATGAAAATATCAGTAACCAAATTAATGGAGATAAAAAACTAATTCAGAATCAAATAGATTTTAACAATTACTACATGGCCCAATTTGAATATGCCAGGAAGATTATTATGACTAACGATCGTAGCCAAATGGATACCCTGGGGGTTATCGTTGGAAATCTTACAAATTATTCAGATTTTGACAGAGAAGGTAATATATATGAGACTCTGGTAAACAGCGGGGAAATACAATTATTGCGCAATCAAAGGATAGTCGATCGGATCCGGGTGTTGGAACAGCGCTATAATTATATCAATAGAATGGAGAGTATTCATTATGATGTAATGATAGACTACGCAGCTCGCAGTATAACCTCTTTTATTAATTTTGCATCTGCTGAAGTTATTAAACCCGAACTAATCTTTATCCATGAGTTTCAAAACCTTATCTTTTTACTAGTGCAGATTATGCGAGAAAAAGACAACACTTACCTTTCTGCAATAAATGAAATTGATGGAATACTTACATTAATTGAAGGGGAGCTTAAGCCTTACTAAAAAAGCATAAGCAATGATAAAACAGACATTTCTCAGTATCCTGCTATTTGGATAT
>CAJQNH010000045.1 GCA_905479615.1 uncultured Eudoraea sp. | reverse complement strand
TCAGTTAATTGAGGTAGACACTGCTTTGTTAGAAAACGGAAAGTTTACATTTACAGGAACCTCTGAAATGCCGGAGCTTCATTATTTATTAATAAACAGGGTGCGAGGTAATATTCCTGTAGTTCTGGAAAACGGTTCTATAGAGGTCAATGCGCAAAAAGACAGCCTGGCTTTTGCCGAAATGAAAGGCACCTTACAAAATGACTTATTCGCTAATTTTCTGGAAGAATCAAGAAGCCTGGCTCAAAGGGCAAGATCTATGTCTGATGAAATGAGGAACGCCACTGCACATCAGGATACGGCTTCGATGACATCTTTGAGGGATGAATACTTTGAATTACAAGAAGAAGCCAAAACTTTTGAACTGAAATTTGCTAAAGAACATCCAGAGGCCCTTATTTCGGCATTGATCATTGAAAAGGTCCTGGCAACTAAGGCACTTCCCGAAAATGAAATTCTGGAATTGTATGAGACACTCACACCAACGATAAAAGAAACTGTTGTGGGACAACGAATAAAAAATAAACTTGATAAGCTAGTAAGTACTTCAATTGGCGTAAAGGCACCAAATTTTTCTGCTCCAACCCCTACTGGTGATGAGTTGGCTCTTAACGATGTTTTGGGAAAAATAACTATAGTAGATTTTTGGGCCGCATGGTGTAAACCTTGCAGAGCAGAGAATCCCAATGTAGTTCAGGTTTATAACAAATACCATGACAAAGGGTTGAATATTCTTGGAGTTTCTTTAGACAGGCGGGCTGAAGACTGGACAAAGGCAATTGAAGACGATGGTTTAGTCTGGAACCACGTTTCAAATGTTCAATATTTTGATGAAATCGCTGAACTCTATAATGTTAAGGCAATCCCTGCAACATTCATCCTCGACGAAAACGGAGTTATTATTGCAAAAGATTTAAGAGGCCCTGCCCTTGAAAATAAGATTGCACAGTTGTTGCAATAACAATTAGTTAATTCAATAAAAAAGCCCTTACAACTTTGTAAGGGCTTTTTTATTTATGAAGTCGGGTTTTAGAATGCTCCTCGGATATCCTCAAAGTCACCCGTGATCGTTACATCACCATTCTCAATAACTTCTCCAAATATATTTGCCTTGGAGTCACCTAAAAATTCTAGAGTAGCGCCATCGTTTAGTATTAAATCACCATAAATCGTTACATCTCCCTCTATTTTTAATGTTGCACCCTCTTTTACGGTTACATTTCTACGCTTATTATTTCTTGCTACAACAATGGAACCAGACATGGCAAAAGAACCATTTTCATTGATATTAACAGCTTCTCTAACCGTCCATGAGCCACATAAAAGTAAATTTCCGCTAACATCAAATTTTTTAAATCTTTTAGAACCGCTATAAGCCAAATCTTGTCCTTGACTAACATTTAAATCGGGACTCCCCGAATATTTAGGAGTATTTGAGCATTCTGCCTCAAGGCTCGCACTGGGTCTGTTTAGTTTTATAATCTGAAGTCCCTCTCTACCCGAAGCGGCAAAAATATAATCATCCTTGGAGGCCACATAGTTAATTGATCCCTCTAATTCAATTATTCCAAAAAGATCTGCGGCATTCCCATTTTCTTCAGATAAACAAAGTCCGGCACCACCATTTGCCATTAATAATACGCCTTCATTGGAAGCCACTGCATTGGTTACTTTATCTGCCTGTTCTACTCCATCAGGATTTACCAAAATAGGTATATACTCTAAAAGACTACCCGTAGAATAGCTATATACCCCGGCGCCTTTATTTCCTTCAGAAACAATTATTTTGTCTCCGGTAAAATCTATTATTTTCTTAGATGCCAATCCAAGGTCGGAAGAAATTGATATTTCCTTAAGTGTTAGGAAATTTGAGTCAACAATAGTTATTCCGGTTCCTGCATTTAGGAGCGCAATAGAACCATTATTTACTGATAATGAGCGCAAATCAGCAAATGGAACTTCATTTAACACAGATAAATCTGATTGATCATAAGCGGTTAAGGAGCCATCTTTACCACTGGTTACCAAAACTTTGCTATTCTCAATAGAAATATCATTAGCATTAAAGCCTTCCTGAAAACCGTAGATAATACCTGATCCCAGGCTAAACCTGCCATTTACTACTGCAATTTTAGCTACAAATGAATTAGAAGTAGCTGTGACCGAAGTTTCGGCATTAACACCTCCTACTGCAAATAAATAACCATCCTTATATTGTAAGGAATTCATATCTGCATTTATATAGAATAACCTGGAAGTTACTCTGGGACTATACGGGTTACTAACATCAATAATATCCAGAGCACCAAAATAATCTTCGCCGGCAGTGTTGTATGAGACATAAGCATAATTACCATCAACATGCACATGGGAGGCTGTAAGGTTATCTCTGCCCTGATAAGTTGGAGATTTAACCTGTGCAACCAGAGTTAAGGGATAATCACCTGCCTGCTCGGCCTTGGCAGTACCAAAAGACTTGTTTGTTAATTGTTCTTCCTCGAAGATATCGAGTACACCTGATTTATCATAGGAGATACTGCTTACAAGCTTAGCCTCGCTGTTTTCTAAAAAAACATCATCCTGCAATTCGTCCTGAAAGACAGTAGTTTCGTCGCTACATGATAGAAAAAAGACCATTAAGGCCATTAATACACAAGGGACTCTTTTAAACATAAGCAGGTATTTTAATTAAATTTGGGCACTTAATTAACGGCCAAAAAACAAATAAGGTATATAAAATCCTACTTTTTTCGATAAACGGTAAATTTTTTGATTTTAATTGATGGTTTTTTCCAGTACTTGTTGTAGGGCAATACCTCTTTTTTTGTTGCTTGCAATTAGATTTTACCTAATTTCTCCAGAACAAATAATATCACTATTGGAATAGCAAGAAGTATTACCATTGTGGTATCGGTAATTATAAGATCTGGTTTAAAAAGTAAAGTTGTTGCGTATCCTCCTATAGCCCCTCCGAAATGTGCAGTATGTCCAATATTACCCAGGCGTTTTTTCATTCCATAAATTGAATATAGCATGTAGGCAAGACCCAGAATATATGCCGGGATTGGAATTGGAATAAACATGATTCCCAGTTGCATATCAGGTTGGAGTAAAATGGCGGCATATAAAACTCCGGTAACTGCACCACTTGCTCCCACGGCGCTATAAAAAGGTTCATCCTTGTGAAAAAAAAGGGCCAATAAACTTCCGGCTATAAGACTAACAAAATAAATAATTAAAAATTTTTCCCATCCAAACCAGTTGATTACAACAGGAGCAAAGAAATATAGCGTAAACATATTCATGAAGAGATGGGAAATATCCACATGAAGAAATCCTGAAGTCACCATTCTATCGCGCTGCCCTGCCTTTATTGCCCCAATTGCAAACTTATAGCGATCGAAAAACACAACATCGTTAAAACCTTTGAGGGATATCAAAACATTTACCGCCATTATTGCGATAGTTGCAAGATGCATATTCATAAAACTATCCATTTAATTAAGCGCCAAATATAGCTATATTTGCGCATAGTTTATTTCGCATGCAGCTACTTGTTTATATTTTGTCCTATCCCTTTTTATGGCTGATTTCAATCCTTCCGTATCATCTTTTTTATGGCTTTTCTAATTTGGTGTTTTTTCTGCTGTATTATGTTATTGGTTACCGCAAAAAAGTTGTTAGAGATAATTTAAAATTGACCTTTCCGGAGAAATCAGAAGAGGAATTAATTCTAGTGCGCAAACGATTTTACAGGCATTTATGTGATCTTTTTTTGGAAATGATAAAAACTATGCATCTTACCAAAGAACAAGTAAAAAAGCGATTTAATGTGCTGAATATTGAGGTAATCAAGGAGATCGAAAAAGAGAAAAGTATACTAATAGTCTGTTCACATTATGCCAACTGGGAATGGAACGTGAGTATGAATAACTATGTCACGTCTAAAGGATATGCTGTATATCAAAAAATTGATAACCAATATTTCGATCGTTTAATAAAAAAAATGAGAGCAAAATGGAATACTACTCCCATAGAGCAAGGAGAAACGGTTAAAACAGTCATTCGCAACGAGCAACAATCGATTCGTAGTGTTTACGGAATGGTAAGTGATCAATCCCCGATGGCCAACAGAGCCCAATTTTGGAGTACTTTTATGGGTGTCAAGGTGCCTGTTTTTAATGGAGCGGAGGCGTTGGCGCAAAAATTAGACTTAGCCGTAGTATTTTTAAAAGTTTCCAAAGTGAAACGAGGCTATTACAATGCAGAGTTTATTCCAATTACCACCAACGGAAAAAGTACCAAAAAAAATGAGATCACCGAGAAATTCCTCAGGCTCACAGAACAGCAGATAAAAGAACGCCCTGAGTATTATTTATGGACCCACCGACGGTGGAAGCATAGCGACAAAGTTCCACAAACAGCGTCCTAATTACATGGGAGATGTAATCTCTTCTATTTCCTTTATTACTTTTTGTGCAAGATCATCTGCCTCAGTCTGACCAGGAGCTTCTGTATATATCCTGATAATTGGCTCTGTATTCGATTTTCTCAGGTGAACCCAAGAGTTCGCAAAGTCAATTTTAACACCATCTATGGTGGAATGCTTTTCTTCCTTGTATTTTTCAGCCATTTGCAATAATACCTCGTCTACATTAAGCTCTGGTGTAAGCTGAATCTTTTTCTTGCTCATAAAATAGGTGGGATAACTTTTCCGTAGATCGCTTACCGTCCCCCCGCGTTCTGCCATTAGCATTAAAAATAGCGCTGTACCTACTAGGGAATCTCTTCCATAATGGCTTTGAGGATAAATAATACCTCCATTCCCTTCTCCTCCAATGATCGCATTAATGGCCTTCATTTGGGCAACTACATTGACTTCACCTACGGCAGCCGCAGTATATGAGCCCCCATGCTTTAGGGTGATATCCCGCAATGCTCTGGAAGAGGACAAATTGGAAACAGTGTTTCCAGGAGTTTTACCGAGCACATAGTCTGCACAAGCCACTAAGGTGTATTCTTCTCCAAACATTTCGCCATCATTACTAATGAATGCCAAACGATCAACATCCGGATCAACTACTATTCCAAAATCGGCTTTTTCCTTTATCACAAGCTCACAGATATCTCCTAAATGTTCTTTCAAAGGTTCAGGATTATGTGGAAAATGACCCGTAGGATCGCAATATAGCTTTATAACTTCAACACCCAGAGTCTCTAGTAGTTTAGGGATGGCTATACCTCCCGTGGAGTTTACACCGTCTACCACAACTTTAAAACCTGCCTTTCGTATGGTATTCGCATCTACCAAAGGTAGTTCCAGTACTTCATCGATATGTATATCTATATAAGCATCATTTTTAATAATTGACCCCAAATCATCTACCTCCGAAAAATCAAAATCTTCTTTTTCTGCTATTTCAAGAATAATTGCGCCTTCCGCAGCATCAAGAAATTCACCCTTTTCATTTAATAGTTTTAAGGCATTCCATTGTTTTGGATTGTGACTCGCCGTAAGTATAATACCCCCATTGGCTTTTTCAAGGGGAACTGCTATTTCCACAGTAGGAGTAGTAGACAACCCAAGGTCTATAACATCTATTCCGAGTCCGACCAAAGTAGAAACCACTAAATTCTGAATCATTTCACCCGATAGCCGGGCATCCCGTCCCACAACCACCTTCAAATTATCTGATTGGGAATAACTTTTTAGCCATGTGCCATAAGCTGCTGCAAATTTTACAGTATCAATGGGAGTGAGATTGTCGTTAGGCTTCCCGCCTATTGTACCTCTTATGCCTGAAATTGATTTTATTAACGTCATAGAGTATTAAATAGTTTTTGCAAATATACATGTCTTAGGAATTATCATGCACTCCTAATTTGTAAATTCAGTTGCTAAGATTATATTCGTACTGAATGAATTTTTTAGCACATATATATTTATCCTTTGGAGATGACGAAATAACCATTGGAAATTTTATTGCTGACAGCATAAGAGGAAATAAATACAAACACCTTCCAGATAGAATACAAAAAGGAATCTTATTGCATCGTGAAATAGACACCTATACAGACGCACACCCCATAACCAGGATTAGCAGTAAAAGATTACACCAGAATTACAGTCACTATAGCAGGGTAATAGTCGATATTTTTTATGATCACTTTTTAGCAAAAAACTGGAAGCGATATTCGGATACTCCCTTAACTATTTTTGTAGATAAATTTTATGATTTACTGGAGGATAATATTACCATTCTGCCTGATGGAACTAAACGAATGATCCCTTATATGATAAGTGACAATTGGCTCCTGAATTATGCTAAAATAGAAGGAATAGGCAGAGTATTAAATGGAATGAACAGAAGAACCAATAACAAAAGTAAAATGAATTTTGCGATTCTTGATCTTGAAGAAAACTACGAAGCTTTTGAGTTAGAATTTACGGACTTTTTTAATGAACTTGTGGTCTTTTCCAAACAAAAATATACATCAATATGCGAATACTAATTCTTCTTTTTACGCTTCTACTTTTTACACAATGTAAAAAACAACATCCTCAGCCGACTGGCGTTGTGAGCAAAAATGCCATGGTAGTATCTGCACGAATAGAGGCTTCAAAGATTGGAATAGCCATACTTCAAAAAGGAGGAAATGCATTTGACGCAATGGTTGGTACTGAACTTGCATTGGCAGTGGCTTATCCTTTTGCAGGGAACCTTGGTGGTGGCGGATTTATGGTTTACCGGAAAAGTGATGGCAATATAGGAGCCATTGATTATCGCGAAAAGGCTCCATTGGCGGCCCACAAGGATATGTATCTGGATTCTCTGGGCAATGTTATTCCGGGAAAGAGTACGATGGGAGCAAGTGCCACTGGAGTACCCGGAACAATTGCCGGTATTTTTGAAGTGCACGATAAATTTGGCACGCTAGCCATAAAAGATATTATAGACCCGGTTATAGAACTGGTTGATCAAGGAGTTGAGGTAACTCCAAAGCAGGCAGCCAGGTTTGAAAAGTATTGGGAGCAGATTAAAAGTGTGAATGGAGAAAACACCTTATTTTACAATAAATGTGATGCCGGAGACACATTAAGATATCCTGCTCTGGCGAATACATTAAGGAGAATAGCAATAAACGGAAGGGATGAATTCTACAAGGGAGAAACCGCTAAAATACTGGCAAGATTTATTCAGGAAAAAGGTGGTTATGTAACTGAAGAAGATCTGGCGAGGTATGAGGCCAAATGGAGACAGCCCATTGTGTTTAATTACAAAGACTTAAGGATAATTTCAATGAGCCCTCCCAGCAGTGGTGGTGTAACGATAAATCAAATCTTTAAGATGATTGAATCATATGACATCTCAGACTTTGGTCATAATTCTACTAAATCTATTCAGTTGTTTACTGAGGCTGCAAGGCGGGCTTATGCCGACAGGAATTTCTTCCTTGGCGATCCTGATTTTGTAGTTATTCCACTCGATGTTTTATTAAGCAAGAAGTATTTACAAGCCAGAATGGAGAACTTTTCATTTGATGCAGCTACTCCCTCTGGCGAAGTGCAGCACGGTGCCGTGGAAATTATAGAAAGTAGTGAGACTACTCATTATTCTATTGTGGACCAAATGGGAAATGCTGTTTCTGTAACCACAACCTTAAACGGAGCATATGGTTCCAAACTCTATTGCGATGAATTAGGATTCTTCTTGAATAATGAAATGGATGATTTTAGTGCTAAACCTGGAGAGCCCAATATGTTTGGGCTTATAGGAGCTGAAGCCAATAGTATAGCAGCTGAGAAACGTATGCTAAGCTCAATGACCCCTACTATTGTTGAAAAAGGCGATGATCTTTGGATGGTTGTCGGTTCTCCAGGTGGATCTACAATTATTACAGCTGTTGCACAGACAATTCTAAATACTTATGAATTTAATTTGAGTATGCAAGAATCTGTTAATGCTCCCAGATTCCATCATCAGTGGTTACCGGATCATATCGTTTTTGAAACAGAAGGATTTTCAGATGCGTTGAAAAATGAGTTGAAATCCAAAGGTTACCATATTAATGAGAAACCCACTCCTATCCTTGGAAAAGTAGATGCTATTCTGGTTTTACCTGATGGAAGCCTTGAAGGAGGTGCAGATAAACGAGGAGATGATACAGCGGTTGGTTTCTAAACCTTAGAGGGTTTGGATTAAAAATTACTTCCTTAATTGGTTTTTTAACTCTTCCATAGATTCCTGCAATTGTCTTAGTAAGCCTTTTTCTGTTGTAGCATCTACTCCAAAGGTTATTTTGCTGCTTACCTGCCAAAGTTCCTGTATCTGCTCCGATTCTATTTCATAAGGCGGATAGATTTCGTTAAGTGAAATCAAAAGCATTTTTGAATTCCCAGGTAATTTCTCAATCTTTTTAACCAGTACAGCATCATGAAGTACAACTACATATATCTTATTACGACTTATATCATCCAGTCCCTCAACCGCCTTAGCCAGTAACCATTCGCCAGGCTGCAGATTAGGCAACATACTATCCCCTTCAACCTGGAAGCCCCTGTAAGTAGCATTTCTGAATTCAGGAAGTGGGAGATCAAAGGCGGGCAATTGTTTGTACCAACTTGTGTCCTGAATATTTTGGGGATAACCCGCTGCAGCCTTTGCATTTACCAATACCATATTGTCATTATCCGAAGAATCTACAGTTACCACTTTGGGGATTACACTGGTTCCCGAATAATTTAAATGTTGATTGTTACTATCTCCAAATAGCCATAGTGGGTTAACATTAAATTGTTTTAACATTTCAACGACAACCTTTCCAGAAAGTTTGGTGCGGCCACGCTCTATATCTGCAGTAGTGTTAGGAATACCCAGCATACTGGCAAATTCGGCCTGTGTATATCCCAATTCCCGCCTTATTTCAATAAATCTCTTTATAGTAAGTTCATTTTCCATTGTAATTTTCCTTTTTTTTAGTCTTATACTTATGTCTAAAGCTGTTTTCTTATCTATCTAAACAGTAAAGAATACTTCGTCTCATCTTATTTATTGGAAAGTTTCCCTATTCAGGATTCTCAAATATACAACATTTGGATTATTTCCAAAATATTTTAGGAAAATTTCCTAATTTAGGAATATTTCCATATATTTGGATATTATACAAATACACCTAGTCATGTTAGATGAAATTATTACTAAAAAACTTAGCCTCTGGGCGCATAGTGGATTAAATGACAGCTTTTATAGTAAAGACATTAGAGATATTAGAAAAGAAAAGAGGCTGTTAAAAATTAAGAAGAAGGTATCTAAAAATATATCACAAAAATCAATAAACAAACAACTAAGTCTATTCTAAAAGTTATGGAAAAAGAAAAAATATTGTTGTATGACGGAAGTTTTAATGGGTTTTTAACATGCATATTTACGGCATTTGAGCAAAAAATAAATGTCGTTGACATTCAAAGAAAAAGTCAGGTTCAAAAAGGCTTGTTTACTGAAACACAAATAATTTTAACACAAGTGTATAAAGCTAAGCGGGTCTGGAATGGTATTAGTGAAAGAAGCAATAATGCTATGAAGAATATTTATTTTGCTTTTTTAAGTGAGACAGCTGGTATTGAACAATTGCTTTACTTATATATTCAAAAAATTGTTGCAAAAGGGTCTCCCAATCACATAGATTTAACCGATGATATGGTTTTTAGAATAAATCATTTAGCAAATATGGTAAGTAAGAAAAAAAGCCAGATAGAGGCATTTATGAAATTTAAAGTCTCTACGGATGGTGTTCACTTTATTGTTGTGGAACCCGAGTTTGACATATTGCCCCTTGTATCAAAACACTTTAGGTCTAATTTCAGCGACAGACAATGGGTTATTTACGACATAAAACGGAACTATGGCCTTTATTTTGACCTTCATACAATTCAATTAATGTCATTAGATTCAAAAGACATAAAAGCGAATGCCGGATCTTTTAATAATCTTATTCAAACTAGAACAATTAGTATTATTGAATTGTGGAATACTTATTTCGCCAACAATTCTATTAAATCCTTAATATCCAATAAATTACATACACATCAATTGCCTAAACGACAAAGAAAATATCAGGAAGATAAGGAAGCCGTATAGTATCATTGCATTTGTTTTAACAGGAATAACGAAATGGTAGCGCATAGAAATATGTAACCAGGGCTGCATATCTATTTATATATGTGCAAATTCATATAATCTCTTTTCATCCCCCTTAGAATTATATCAAAACTTACCGGGAATGGAAATTTATAAAACAAGTTAGCAAGAAGGCGATTTGCAGTAGCTTATTTACAAGCCTTTAACAAAATCTAAATAAACCACGCTTCCTTTTTAGTCGTCAAAAACGTACCTTTGCAACTTTGTCTAATTCAATGATAAACTACGAGGAGAATATTGAAGTCAAGGGAGCCCGCGTTCATAATTTAAAAAATATTGACGTAACCATTCCAAGAGAAAAACTGGTTGTAATAACCGGGCTTTCAGGAAGTGGTAAATCTTCACTGGCTTTCGATACTATTTACGCTGAAGGCCAGCGTCGCTATATAGAGACCTTTTCTTCTTACGCAAGACAGTTTTTGGGAGGGCTTGAGCGTCCCGACGTAGATAAAATCGATGGCCTGTCTCCAGTTATTGCGATAGAACAGAAAACCACTTCAAAATCACCGCGTTCTACGGTAGGAACAATTACTGAAGTTTACGATTTTCTTAGGTTATTATTTGCCAGGGCCTCTGATGCCTATAGCTATAATACAGGCGAAAAAATGGTAAGCTATAGTGATGATAAGATTAAAGAGCTTATTAACGAAAGTTATTTTGCAAAAAGGATCAGTATCCTGGCCCCGGTAATTAAATCTAGAAAAGGGCATTATCGCGAACTTTTTGAGCAAATTGGAAAGCAGGGCTTTGTGAAAGTGCGTGTAGATGGTGAAATTATGGATATCACCAAAGGAATGAAAGTAGATAGATATAAAACCCATGATATCGAAATCGTCATAGACCGCCTGAAAATAGATGAAAATGAAAATTTAAATAAAAGACTCTCCGAATCTATAAATACGGCCATGTATAGCGGTGATAATGTCTTAATGGTTCTTGAAGAAGGTGAAGCAGTACCAAGATATTTCAGCAGGGACTTAATGTGCCCTAGTACCGGTATTTCATATCCAAAACCTGAGCCCAATACATTTTCCTTTAATTCTCCTAAGGGCATGTGCAGCGAATGCAATGGCCTGGGGCATGTCTTCGAAGTAAACGAGAATAAAATTTTTCCGAATACAAAACTATCCATACAATCAGGCGGTATTGCACCCTTAGGAGAGTATAAAAGTTCATGGGCATTTAAGCAATTAGAAACAATAGCCAAACGATATGAATTTGAACTTACAGATGCCATATCACAAATTCCGGATGAAGCACTTACAACTATTCTGTATGGAGGCTCTGAACAGTTTGAAGTTGATTCTAAAACCCTTGGGGTAAAAAGACTATACCACATAGACTATGAGGGTATTGCAAATTTTATAAAAAACCAATACCATCAGGCAGATTCTACATCAATTAAGCGTTGGGCCAGAGATTTTATGGATAAAAGAACCTGCCCCAGTTGCAAAGGTTCAAGGTTAAAAATAGAATCACTTTATTATAAAATTGAGGATAGGAATATAGCAGAATTGTGTCAACTGGATATTTCTGATCTAGCCCGTTTTTTTGATCAACTTGATTCCAAATTAAAAGGAAATCAAAAAAAGATTGCCGAAGAGATTATAAAAGAGATTAAATCGAGAATTAAGTTTTTGTTAGATGTAGGCCTTGACTATTTGTCGCTGAACCGTAGCTCAAAATCACTTTCAGGTGGTGAAGCACAACGGATAAGGCTTGCAACACAAATAGGATCCCAGTTGGTAGGAGTTCTTTATATATTGGATGAACCAAGTATTGGATTGCATCAACGTGATAACAATCGCCTGATCAAATCATTGGAATCACTTAGGGATATTGGAAATTCTGTAATTGTTGTTGAACACGACCGTGATATGATTGAAAATGCAGATCATGTAATTGACATAGGGCCAAAGGCGGGAAAGCACGGAGGCGAGATCATCTCAGAAGGAACTTCAGCTGAACTCATTCAACAACATACATTGACTTCTCAATACATAACAGGAGAAAAGGAAATTCCTATACCTCATACAAGGAGAAAAGGAAATGGAAAAAGTTTAAGTTTGACAGGCTGCACAGGCAATAATTTAAAGAATGTATCGGTTAAATTCCCATTGGGAAAAATGATTGCTGTGACAGGTGTTTCAGGTAGTGGTAAATCAACACTAATTAATGAAACGCTTTATCCAATTATGAACGCCTATTATTTTAATGGTGTTAAAAAACCTATGCCATATACCCATATTAAAGGTCTCGAAAACATTGATAAGGTAATAGATATTAATCAATCTCCTATTGGAAGAACACCAAGGTCTAATCCGGCTACCTATACCGGTGTTTTTGGAGAAATACGTGCCCTTTTTGCTAAAACCCCTGAAGCAGCTATTAGGGGTTATAAACCGGGTCGGTTTAGTTTTAATGTAAAAGGCGGAAGATGTGAAACTTGTCAGGGAGGTGGATTGAGGGTAATTGAAATGAACTTTCTTCCCGATGTATATGTCGAATGTGAAACCTGTAATGGAAAACGATTTAACAGGGAGACTCTTGAAATAAGATATAAAGGGCAATCTATTGCGGATATTCTCGAAATGACTATTGACGAAGCAGTCGCCTTTTTTGACCAAATACCTAAAATTTATAGAAAGTTAAAGACTATTCAAGATGTTGGACTAGGTTATATTTCATTAGGACAGCAATCAACTACGCTTTCCGGTGGAGAAGCCCAGCGGGTAAAACTTGCAACCGAATTGTCTAAGCGGGATACGGGGAATACTTTCTATATATTGGATGAACCAACAACCGGACTACATTTTGAGGATATAAGGGTGCTAATGGAAGTTTTAAATAAATTAGTGAACAAAGGAAATACCATCGTGATAATTGAACATAATATGGATGTCATAAAAATGGCCGATTACATAATAGACATAGGCTATGAAGGAGGGCGCGGGGGCGGCATGATAGTTGCGGCAGGATCACCTGAAGAAGTGGCCAAAGATGATAAAAGTTATACGGCATTCTACCTTAAAAAGGAATTTAGTTTAAAAAAATCGAAGCTAGAAGTTCGTAGTTAAATTTGTAGCTCTAAAAGATCAACCTGTAAGCGACAAAAAAATAGAAAGATGAGGAAAGAAAAGCATCATAAAGGATGGAATGAAATTAAAACCAATGATTCATGGGCCATTTTTAAAATAATGGGTGAGTTTGTCAACGGTTTTGAAAAAATGAGTGCCATTGGCCCATGTGTTACAATTTTTGGTTCTGCCAGAACCAAAGAGGATGCGAAATATTACCAACTTACTGTAGAAGTTGCCAAAAAGGTTTCAGAAGCTGGTTATGGCATTATTACAGGAGGGGGTCCTGGTATTATGGAAGCAGGTAATAGAGGAGCACATTTGGCTGGAGGAACCTCTGTTGGGCTGAATATAGACCTTCCTTTTGAACAACATGACAATCCTTACATTGATGATGATAAAAGCCTGGATTTTGATTATTTCTTTGTTAGAAAGGTAATGTTTGTAAAATACTCGCAAGCATTTGTAGTTTTACCCGGTGGATTTGGTACACTAGATGAACTCTTTGAAGCTATTACGCTGATTCAAACAAATAAAATTGGTAAATTCCCCATTATTTTGGTTGGAGTAGCTTTTTGGAAAGGATTGATAGACTGGATTAAAAGCACAATGCTGAATGAAGGAAATATTAGTAAGACAGACCTCGATTTAATACGCATTGTTGAGACAGAAGAAGAGGTTGTAGAAATTATTGATGCTTTCTACAAAGGCCATACCTTGAGTCCAAATTTCTAATTCATATATGTTACTACAGCGCATACCAACTTTTCTATTAATAGCTGCTATCTTGTATTTCATATTTGGAATTAGCAGTATTTATGCGCAACATAATAACAGCCTAAAAGCTTCTTTGGAGTCCGAAACCAGGGAGATAAATATTCAACAGGAATTTGAATATTTCAATGATTCTCAGGACACCCTTAGCGTATTATATTTTAATGATTGGGCAAACGCCTATTCTGATAAAAGCACTGCCCTTGCAAAGAGATTCGAGGAAGAATTTAAAAAAAGTCTTCATTTAGCCAAAGAAAAAGATAGAGGCAGGACGGAAATTTTTACCATTGTAGATGATGTATACCGAGCTATCTCCTGGAGTAGAACTTCAGGTCTGGATATCATCAAAATTGAACTTAACAATCCTTTACCCCCGGGTACTTCTGCCAAATTATTTATCACTTATACGGTCAAGCTACCACCAAATAAATATACTCCCTATGGATATAACAAAGAAGGAGGTTACTATTTAAAAGACTGGTATCTAACACCTGCCGTTTATGACGGTCAATGGCAATTGTATTCAAACAAAAATCTTGAAGACCTGCATACCGGAAATACAAACACCAATATTATTTTCAGCTATCCCGATTCGTTATTCTTTGGCACTAATTTCAAGGAAGTGAATATAACAGGCTTTCCAGGAAAAAAACAGGCCACATTAGAAGGGGTAAACAGAAAGAGTTGTTACATTATTCTGAATCCACAAAAAAAGTTTATAAAACATGTCACTCCTGAAATAATAGTGGTTACAGATCTCAGGGCTACAAAATATGATGAAATCTCACAGGGAGTTTCAATTAATAGGATTTCACGCTTTATTCATGATAATCTTGGGGATTTTCCTTATGAGCAACTATTGGTAAGTGAAGTGGATTTTAATAAAAACCCAATTTATGGCTTAAATCAGCTACCCTCTTTTATACGTCCTTATGAGAAGCAGTTTCAGTTTGAAATGACATTCATGAAAACTGCACTTAACAGTTACATGAGAGAATCAATATTCCTTAATCCAAGAAAGGAAAAATGGGTTGCAGATGCCGTCATCAATTACATAATGATCAAATTCGTCGAAGAGTTTTATCCCGATCAAAAACTGCTGGGAAAACTATCTAAAGGATGGCTGATTAAAGGGTTTCATTTAGCTCAAATGGACTTCAATGAACAATATTCCTTTTTATATATGTTTACGGCGAGAAAAAATCTTGATCAGGCACTTAACACAGCAAATGACTCTCTTATAAAATTTAATCAGAAAATAGCCAATACCTATAAAGCGGGACTCGGCCTGGCCTATCTTGCCGATTACACAAGTGTTGATAAGATTGACATAGCCATCAAAGAGTTTTATGAACAATATAAATTAAAACCAGTAAGACCATTTGATTTCGAGCGTGTTTTAAAGGAGAATTCCGAAAAAGATATCGATTGGTTTTTTAAAAGCTATGTCTCAACGGACCAACGTATTGATTTTAAAATAACTAATGTAGTTAAAACACAGGATTCACTTTATGTGACTCTTAAAAACAAAACAGGAACAGATGTTCCAATATCCTTATTCGGATTGAAAAAAGACACGGTAGTATCTGAATATTGGTTTAAAGGAATTAAAAGCGAGCAAACTTTTACTATACCGCGAAATTTGGAAGATAAGTTAGTCCTTAATTACGATCATACAATTCCGGAATTCAATCAGAGAGATAACTGGAAAGCGTTAAAGGGTTTCTTTATCAGCAATAAAAAGTTAAAATTCCAATTTTTTAAAGATGCCGAAGATCCATATTACACTCAAATTTTTTATATGCCGACATTGGGTTTTAATATATATGATGGTCTGGCTCCCGGGATTAGGTTTACTAATAAAACACTTCTTGAACGACCATTTGTATTTGATTTTTCTCCACAGTATTCATTCAGGGAAAAAACATTAGTTGGGAATGGTAAACTTACCTACAGGCATTATCATGGAAAGAGTGGGTTTTACGTCACGAATTATGCGGTACGTGGATCTTCATCTCATTTTCAAGTTAATTCGCGCTACAGCACATTCACTCCCTCCGTTAGCTTTGGATGGCGCCCTGCAGACCTTATTTCTAATAAGCGGCAACTACTTACCTTGAGATATGTTAATGTGTTTAGAAATATTGATCCAAGCCTTGATATAGAAACCGATCCTGATTATAGCGTATTAAATGCAAGGTTTAGAAATACCAAAAATGGAATTATCGACTATTTCTCGTGGTTTGCAGACGCTCAGCATTCTTCTGATTTTACCAAATTGGCATTCAATCTAGAGTACCGTAAACTGTTTGTAAATAATACCCAATTTAATTTTCGCTTTTTTGCCGGTAAGTTTTTAAGAAACAAGACAACCGGAGACTATTTTAGTTTTGCTCTGGACAGGCCAACAGATTATTTATTTGATTACAATTACCTGGGTAGATCCGAAGATTCGGGGATATGGAGTCAACAATTAATTATTGCCGAAGGTGGTTTTAAATCACAATTGGAGAATCCCTTTTCTAACGATTGGATCGCTACCACGAATTCCAGTGTAAATATTTGGAAATGGGTAGAGGTATATGGCGATTTAGGGTTTATCAAAAACCAAAACCAGCCCACAAGATTCGTATATGATTCAGGGATACGTCTTAACTTACTTACAGATTATTTTGAATTATACTTTCCCATATATTCAAATAACGGGTGGGAAATTGCACAGCCAAACTATGCAGAAAGAATTCGCTTTATAGTTACCCTGAGTCCTAAAACTTTACTAGGCCTTTTTACCAGGCAATGGTTTTAAAAATTATACTATTCTTAGAAATAATCTAATTTTTTAAATTATTTATAATTAGTTCTTATTTTTTGGTAAGTTTTTTATTTTATTATTAAAAAAAACCAAATTTTTTGATTGTAAAAATCATCCTGTTTTTATATTTTTGCTGCAAATCTTTCCCTAATGAGTTTTAAACTAAAAACCAGTGATGACATTTCCTTTGAGGATTTTAGGGCGCAGATTTTAAAGGATTATGAAATAGCAATCACAAGCAGAGAGTGCAGCATATTAGGCAGAAGGGAAGTTCTGACTGGTAAAGCCAAATTTGGAATTTTTGGAGATGGAAAAGAGTTGCCTCAATTAGCAATGGCCAGATCTTTTAGAAACGGTGACTTCAGAAGCGGTTACTATAGAGATCAAACTTTTATGATGGCACTTGGACTTCTAAGCCCTAAAGACTTTTTTCATGGTCTGTACGCTACTACAGATATTGAAAAGGAGCCCATGAGTGCCGGAAGGCAAATGGGAGGTCATTTTGGATCTTACAGCCTTAATCCGGACGGTTCATGGAAAGACCTCACCGCACAAAAAAATAGTAGTCCTGATATATCTCCTACAGCGGGTCAGATGCCCCGACTTCTTGGTCTGGCACAGGCTTCAAAAATCTACCGCAATGTCCAAGGAATAGATACCACTAAATTTTCCAATAATGGAAATGAAGTAGCCTGGGGTACAATAGGCAATGCCAGTACATCTGAAGGTCTCTTTTTTGAAACATTTAATGCCGCGGGAGTTTTACAAGTACCCATGATCATCAGTGTATGGGACGATCAATATGGAATTTCCGTACCTGCCAAATTCCAAACAACTAAAGAAGATATTTCAGAAGTTCTTAAAGGATTCCAAAGAGATGAAGATAACAAGGGCTATGAGATTATAAAAGTGAAAGGCTACGATTATACCGCACTAATACACGCATATGAAAATGCTTCTGAACTGGCCAGGGAAGAACATATACCAGTATTGATCCATGTAACAGAACTGACTCAACCTCAGGGACATTCCACTTCAGGATCACAGGAAAGGTATAAAAGTGAGGATAGATTGCTCTGGGAAAAAGAAAATGATTGTAATAAGCGATTCAGAGAGTGGATTCTGGAAAACAAAATTACAGATAATGAATCTTTGTCAGCGATAGAATTAGCGATAAAAAAAGAGGTTAGGACTGCAAAAAAAGAAGCTTGGATAGAATTCTTATCTCCTCATAAAGAGGCTAAAAAAAACTTAATAAAATTGT
This sequence comes from uncultured Eudoraea sp., assembly GCA_905479615.1. Lineage (GTDB taxonomy): Bacteria > Bacteroidota > Bacteroidia > Flavobacteriales > Flavobacteriaceae > Eudoraea. The sequence goes on along the minus strand of CAJQNH010000045.1, from coordinate 30,676 downwards.
TGGATGAACTGGCTCTTAATAGTCCTAATAGACCATTTATAACTAAAATCAAGAATGATCTTATTGCTATTGAAGAGCCGCTAAAAAAAGATTTGGCTTCAAAATCAAGAAAAGCCCTTCGCCACGTAATCGGTGAAAATTCGAAGGAAAAGGATGCCTTGTTAAAATGGGTTGAAAATTTCCTAAAAGACTCACAAATAAAATTCAGCTCACACCTCAATAGTGAATTATCCAACAAAGCAATAAACATTGAGGAAATAAGACCTATATACGATGCTAAACCTGAAAAAGTAGATGGAAGGATTATTCTCCGAGATAACTTTGACAGGCTTTTTGGAAAATATCCTCATGCACTTATTTTTGGAGAAGATAGTGGTACTATTGGCGACGTAAACCAGGGACTGGAAGGTCTTCAGAAGAAATATGGCGAATTGCGGATTGCAGATACAGGTATAAGAGAGGCTACTATTATTGGTCAGGGAATTGGTTTGGCACTGAGGGGGCTAAGACCGATAGCCGAAATACAATATCTGGATTATTTGTTATATGGCCTACAGACTCTTAGTGATGATTTGGCGACATTACTTTATCGAACAGTTGGCAAACAAAAGGCACCACTAATAATTCGCACCAGGGGACATCGCTTGGAGGGTATTTGGCATTCTGGTTCTCAAATGGGAGGTATTATTCACTTTCTGCGGGGGATTCATATATTGGTGCCAAGGAATATGACTAAAGCAGCTGGTTTTTACAATACGTTAATGAAAAGTGATGAGCCTGCCTTAATAATAGAAAGTTTAAACGGGTATAGGCTTAAGGAAGACAAACCAAATAACCTGGGCGAAATTTGCACCCCTATCGGAGTGGTAGAAATTGTTAAAGAAGGTTCAGATATTACTCTTTTATCTTATGGTTCTACACTCCGAATCGTTCAACATACAACCCAGGAATTAAAAGAAGCAGGAATTGACGCGGAGGTAATTGACGCACAGTCCTTACTTCCTTTTGACCTTACAAAAACTGTCTTAAGCAGTATCAAAAAAACCAATAAATTGTTGGTCATTGATGAAGATGTACCTGGCGGATGTGCAGCTTATCTAATGCAAGATATTATTGAGCGTCAGGGGGGGTATAAATACCTGGACAGCGCACCTCAAACGCTAACGGCAAAAGCTCATAGACCTGCATATTCTTCAGATGGGGACTATTTCTCTAAACCAAATGCAGAAGATATATTTGAAAAGGTATATGCTATTATGCATGAGGTAAATCCGACTGAATACCCAAAACTTCGCTGATAAAATTACGCTATACTAATTTTATTTTTATTAAGATTCAATAACATATGTCTGAATATGATGGAACTATGTGGTCATTTTGCATTACGCAAATTCTAAGCAATTTGTCAAAAAGTTATTAAAAAAAGCTTACTTTAGATTCTCCAATCTTAAAATGAATGACTAAAAAACTTAAAAGTGATATTGGTCTGGCAGTCTTGCGCATTCTTCCCGCTGCCTTTTTATTGTCTCATGGTATTCCCAAATTCCAAAAACTTCTAAATGGAGATTTTGAATTTGCCGATCCCATAGGAATAGGATCTGCACCTTCTCTGTTTCTTGCCGTTATAGGTGAAGTCATTTGCCCTTTACTCGTACTAATTGGATATAAAACCCGTTGGGCCTCCTTACCAATTGTGATAACAATGGCTGTCGCAGCCTTTATTGTACACGGTTCAGATCCTTTTGGAAAAAAAGAACTTGCTCTATTGTATTTAGTCTGTTTCGCGGTTATAATGCTGCTTGGTCCGGGACGTTATAGTATCGACAAAAAGTAAACTACCTATATTATTTTGACCAGTAGTTCTTTCAGAAGATCCGCTTGTGAAATATTATATGCCCCTACCCCTTTTCCTTTTAAGTCCATTTCCCTTAAATAAGTAATAATGCTGCTAACGCGCTTCATGGGATAGTTTCTGGACGCTATCTGAAACTCTCCTACGAAATAAGGATTGATCCGTAAAGCTGAGGCCACATTCTTTGGAGAATGGTCAGACAGCCCGTGATATTGAAGTAACTGTGTAAAAAAACTATGTAACAGGCTCACAGTAACTACAAATGGGTTATCCTTTGGATTCTGTGCAAAATAATTGATTATCCTGGTAGCTTTGACAACATCTTTTTCGCCTATAGCTTTTTTTAATTCAAAATTATTGTAGTCCTTGCTTATACCTATATGTTTTTCAATAAGATCGGGGTTTATTTCGGTATTCTTTGGAAGTACTAATTGTAATTTTTCTAATTCATTATTAATTCTGCTTAGGTCTGTTCCCAAATACTCTACTAATAAAACTGAGGCCTTATGTGAAATAGAAAAGCCCTTCTGTTTTAAGGTTAATCTAATCCAATCTGAAACCTGATTTTCATATAGTTTTTTACTATCAAAAATGACACTTCCGTTAGCCAGCAGAGTTTTATGTAATTTTTTTCGTTTGTCTAATTTTTTGTATTTAAAACAGAAGACCAGTACTGTTGAAGTTTGAGGATTGGCAGCATAAGCACTTAATCCCTCTATATTTCTGGATAAATGCTGCGCTTCCTTCACAATGACAACCTGTCTTTCAGACATCATTGGATATCTCTTTGCATTGGCCAATACCTGTTCTAGAGATACTTCCTTGCCGTATAAAACCATTTGATTAAAGCCCTTCTCCTCCTCGGTTAGAAGATTATCACTAATGAACTGAGCTATTTTATCAATATAATAAGGCTCATCCCCCATTAAAAAATATATAGGGCTTATGTTCCCACTTCGGATGTTATTTACAATCTGCTTTACTTCTTCCATCCAAAAAAAATTACCAAATTTGTTTTATGCGATCTCTTAACTTTCCAGGCTATGACTTCCGATTCAAAAGTAGCGAAAATAAGCAGCAAATTTTTGACATAATACGTAAAAAATTTGTAGCCCTGCAGCCTGAAGAATGGGTCCGGCAGCATGTAATTCATTTTTTAAGCATAGATAAAAAGTATCCAACGTCTCTAATCAATGTTGAAAAAACCTTATCACTAAACGGTTTGAAAAAAAGATATGATATTGTTGTCTTTAATACTGATGGTAGTATTCATATTCTTGTAGAATGCAAATCGCCAAACATCATAATTTCACAAGACGTTTTTGATCAAATTGCGCGCTATAACCTAAAAATGAAAGCAGAATACCTTATGGTCACTAATGGTTTGGATCATTTTTATTGTAATATGGATTATGAAGAAGAAAAATATTCATTTTTAAGGCAAATTCCTGATTTTAGCCGTTAATTTGCAACCGTTTTGAAATTTGCAATCGTCATACTTAATTGGAATGGAGAAGCACTCCTTGAGCGCTACCTGCCTATTGTGGTACAATATTCTGGCAAAACTGATATCTATATAGCAGATAATGGCTCTACGGATGGTTCTGTGGCTTATGTAAAAGAAAACTTTCCCAATGTAAACATTATTCAAAATAGTTCAAATAACGGATTTGCCAAAGGATACAACGACGCATTAAAACAAGTTGACGCAGACATCTATTGTCTTTTAAATTCTGATGTTGAAGTAACACCCGGTTGGCTGGAGCCCATAAAAGATGCATTTCTAAAATTTCCGGATGCCTCTATAATACAACCCAAGATTCTTGATCTGCTAAAAAGAGATTATTTTGAATATGCTGGAGCGGCAGGTGGCTTTTTAGATCAGTTTGGATATCCATTCTGCAGGGGCCGTATTTTTCAGACCATTGAAAAAGATGAAGGTCAGTATGACGATACTACAGAGATTTTCTGGGCAACTGGCGCTAGTATGTTTATAAAAAGTGATGTGTTTGATAGCCTTGGAGGATTTGATGAGGACTATTTTGCACATCAGGAAGAGGTTGACTTGTGTTGGCGAGCACAAAATAAAGGACTAAAGGTTTACTATGTCGGAGCATCATATGTTTATCATCTGGGAGGTTCAACATTAAGTAATATGAACCCAAAAAAAACTTTTTTGAATTTTAGAAATTCCCTTTTTTCAATAACTAAAAACCTTCCCCGAAAAAAAGCATTTCCTATAATTTTTGTTCGTCTTTTCCTTGATGCCATCGCGGCTATTAGATTTATTTTACAGGGTAAACCTATTCATTGCTGGGCTATTCTTAAAGCACATTTAAGCTATTACCGGCATTTTGGTAAAATGTATAAGAAAAGGGAAAAAGTCAATTTTATCCCATTATACTATAATACAAAATCCATAGTATGGTCCTATTTCGTATATCAGGTAAAGAATTTTAACATTTTAGTAAAAGATTAACTAATTTTGACAAATTAAAGGAAATCAAATGTCATAATTTTACCATGAATTAGACAAAAGTTGATTTAAACAAACAATTAATTTTATATAAACATTATTATGAAAAAATTTATTCTAGGCTTTATTGGAATGGCAGTCCTTTTATCATCTTGCGTATCGCAAAAGAAGTACGCTGATTTAGAGACTAAACAAAAAGAGACGCAAGACCTGTTAAATTCTGCTACAGTTAAATTAAATTCCTGTATTGAGGATAAGGCAACAGCAGATGCAAGATTGCAGACTTTGGAAGATCAGAATTCATTTCTGAAAGCAAACAATCAGGAGTTAATAAATAACATGGGGAATTTAACTACCCTAACAACGAAGGGTGCAGAAAATCTTGAAAAATCTTTGGAAAGTCTTCAGGAAAAAGATCTTACCATTCGTAAATTACAAAATGCTATCACCAGAAGAGATTCTGTAAACTTGGCACTGGTACAAAGCCTCAAAGGAGTTCTTGGAAATTTAGATGACCAGGATATTGAGATCAATGTTGAAAAGGGTGTAGTTTTTATTTCCATTTCGGATAAACTATTATTTAGCAGTGGAAGCTATAATGTTACGGCAAGAGCTAAGGAAATATTAGGTAAAGTTGCGCAAGTTGTAAACAACAAACCCGATTTTGAGTTTATGGTAGAAGGGCATACCGATGAAGTTCCTTACAGAAAAGGAGTTTTACTGGACAATTGGGATTTAAGTGTAAAAAGATCTACAGCTGTAGTTCGTATTTTACAAAATGATTATAATGTAGATCCAAAAAGGATGACTGCGGCCGGTAGATCGCAGTATGTCCCTGTTTCTCAAACTGAAAAATCCAAAAACAGAAGAACAAGAACTGTTGTTCTTCCAAAAATTGATCAGTTCTATAGCATGATTGAAGAAGGAATGAAAGATCCTGCTATCAACGACTAAACATTGAATAATTTCATAATTAAACCGCGGTCATTGACCGCGGTTTTTTTTTTATATAATATCAGGATCTCCTTTGCCGACTCTAAGTACTTCTGGCAAGTCTCCTGAAAGATCAATAACCGTAGATCCGATATTGCCTCCGTATCCTCCATCAATAACAACATCTACTAGGTTGTGCCATTTTTCAAAAATTAATTCAGGATCAGTGGTATATTCTAAAAGTTCATCTTCATCGCGAATTGAGGTTGATACAATTGGATTTCCTAACTCTTCAACCAAAGCCCTTGCAATATTATTATCGGGAATTCTAATCCCCACAGTCTTTCTTTTCTTAAAATCCTTAGGCAATTTGCTACTACCCGGCAACACAAAAGTATAAGGGCCGGGAAGGGAACGCTTAAGTATCTTAAAAGTTGGAGTATCTAATTGCCTTACATAATCTGATAGATTACTAAGGTCGGCACAAACAAAGGACCAGTTAGCTTTTTCTAATTTAATTCCCTTTATACGAGCAATTTTTTCCATGGCTCTTGTACTGGTAATATCACAACCCAGACCATAAACAGTATCCGTAGGATATATGATTAAACCACCTTTTCGCAGGATGGACACAACCTTATCTATTTCTTTTGGATTAGGATTCTGTTCGTAAATCTTAATGAATTCGGCCATTTTCTTACTAGATATTTGGAGTAAATATTATTGTGGTCAAACGCAATTTAAAGTAATAGGAATACTATTTAACCTGATAGACACGTACATAATCCACCTCCATAACTGCAGGAAAAATGGCGTCATTTACTCCTTCCAAACCTCCCCAGTCTCCTCCAACAGCTATATTCATTAAAAAATAAAATGTTCCTGAAAAAGGCCAGTTTTGAGCATTAGTTATAGCAGGTCGCGGAAATATCAGCTTAACATTTTCTATATCATCTATGTAGAATTTCAGGTATTTGTTAGTCCAAAGAATGCCATAGTTGTGAAATTCTTCTTCTATCGTCTCCAGTAAAACCGGACCTGAAGTTACTTGTGTTCCATCCTTATGATTGTTTGCAAGACTGTGAATGGAAAAATGAGTCTGATTGGGCTCAAAACTTACATATTCCATAATATCAATTTCACCACAAGCCGGCCATCCCGCTGTTTGAATGTTGGTGCCCAACATCCATAATGCAGGCCATAAACCGTTGCCCTTATGGTCAGGAATTTTTGCCCTGATCTCCATCCTTCCATATTTATAATTGGCTGTACTATTTAATCTCGCAGAAGTGTACTCAACCATTCCCGGACCTTGTTCTATTTTTTTCGCTACTATTTTAAGTGTTCCGTCGCTTACGGTAACATTTTCATCTTCAGTATAATTCTGTAGTTCATTATTTCCCCAACCATGTGCACCCGTCTCAAAAATCCAGTTCTCTTTGGAAAGGGTATTTCCATCAAATTCGTCCTCCCAAACCAAAACTGCCTTATCCCAATAGTCAGGAGCATTTACATCTGCCAAACCATCAGTATCTTTGGGACCGGGCAAAACGCTTTCCTGATCATCCTGTGGACTGCTAGCAGTGCATCCTAACAAAAAAACCGTAAAAAGGAAAATAATATTATTATACATTTTGATAAATTAAAATATTCTAAAATTCAAATATAATATGAAATATTAATGCCAGCGCAATTTAAACATCAATGATTTCCAGTTTCGCAAATCGAAGAAGCAACTTTTTTATATCGCCTTTTACAAATTGTATTTCGGCCTTCTTATCATTGCCGGCCCCTTCAATACGCAATACCTTACCACGACCAAAACGTGTGTGATTTACCAAAGTCCCTTCAGATAGATTTGGATCTATTGTATTTGTATTTCCAATGGGCTTAGATAATTCCGGTTTAAGTTTTCTAAGCTTTCTTAATTGATTTTCATTGGGTTTTCCAATTCCTGGTGGAATACCATTTTCAGGCTTTAGTTGTCGTAGTTTTGACTTGTCAACTTCACCGAAAATATCGGTATTAATTAAAGGTTTATATCGATATGTATCCACCGGAGTCAGGTTCTCGATATATTTATCCTCTATTTCTTCAATAAAACGACTGGGTTCAGCATCAATTAATTTACCCCACCGATATCTGTTTTGGGTATATGTTAAATACGCCTGTTCCTCGGCACGGGTTAGCGCAACATAAAATAGCCTGCGCTCCTCTTCCAACTCACTTCGTGTATTCATGCTCATTGCAGAAGGAAAAAGATCCTCTTCCATCCCAACAATATAAACAAAAGGAAATTCCAATCCTTTTGCAAGGTGAATGGTCATTAGAGCCACCCGGTCATCATCACCGGTGTCCTTATCCAAATCTGTGGCCAGTGCTACATCTTCAAGAAACTCAGTAATATCGCCTTTGGCATCAGCCAGTTCCTTTTGCCCTTCAACAAAGTCTTTGATACCATTTAATAATTCTTCTATGTTCTCCATTCGAGCAATACCCTCGGGAGTGCCGTCCTTCTTAAACTCCAGGAGGATGCCTGTTTTCTTAGCCACATACTCAGCCAGAGTAAAAGCATCCGCACTCTTATTCATAATCTGAAAACTCTTTATCATATTAGTAAAGTCTTCGAGTTTTCTTTTGGTACCAGCATTAATCTTTAAATCTATTTTTTCCAAATTTTCCATTATTTCAAATATTGATCTTGAGTAATGGTTAGCAGCTACCGTTAGTTTATCAATTGTGGTTTGACCTATACCACGTGTAGGGAAATTTATAACCCTTTTTAAAGCCTCTTCATCCTTCGAGTTGATTACCAATCTGAGATAAGATAACAAATCCTTGATCTCCTTTCTTTGATAAAAAGAAAGTCCTCCATAAATTCTATACGGAATATCTCTTTTTCTTAATGCATCCTCAATGGCGCGGGACTGGGAGTTTGTGCGGTATAGTACCGCAAAATTTCCATTTGCGCGCTGGTTTTGCATTTTATTTTCAAAAATAGAGCCGGCCACATATCTCCCTTCTTCAGCATCTGTTGTACTTCTGTGCACTTTTATTTTTGTACCCTCATCATTCGATGTCCAAACTACCTTTTCAAGCTGGTTTTTATTGTTGGCTATTATTGAATTTGCGGCATTAACTATATTCTTGGTAGAGCGGTAATTTTGCTCTAACCTATACACGGCAACATCGTCATAGTCGCGCTGAAAGTTTAAGATATTTGTAATGTTTGCTCCTCTAAAAGAGTAAATACTCTGAGCGTCATCGCCTACAACGCAAATATTTTGAAAGCGGTCAGCCAGGGCTTTTACAATAAGATATTGAGAGTGATTGGTATCCTGATACTCATCTACAAGAATATATCTGAACCTTTCCTGATATTTCATTAAAACTTCTGGAAAACGGCTTAATAATTCATTGGTGCGTAAAAGTAAGTCATCAAAATCCATTGCGCCAGCTTTAAAGCATCGGTCCACGTAGTTTTGATAAATATCACCCAACCTGGGGCGCTTTGCCATGGCGTCTGCCTCCATTAATTCAGGATTTTGGAAATAGGCCTTAACGGTAATTAAACTGTTTTTGTAAGATGAAATACGATTTTGAATTTGTTTGTATTTATAAATGTCCTTATCTAATCCCATTTCTTTAATTATCGATGAAATTAAACGCTGTGAATCCTGAGTGTCATAAATGGTATAATTACTTGGATAACCTAATTTATCACCATCAAAACGGAGTAACCGGGCGAAAATGGAGTGAAATGTTCCCATCCACAAGTTCTTAGCCTCAGAGCCGCCCACTATACTGGCTATTCGTTTTTTCATTTCTCTGGCAGCCTTGTTTGTAAAGGTTAGTGCCAGAATATTAAAGGGATCAACACCCTGCTCCATTAAATGGGCAATTCTAAAAGTAAGTACCCGGGTTTTTCCTGAACCCGCACCGGCGATAACCATTAGAGGTCCTTCCTTGTGCAAAACAGGGCCCTTTTGAGCATCATTTAAATCATCTAAAAATGTATTCAAGCTATAGGCATTTTATGAAGTGAATTTAGCCATAATTAACCTCATGAAAAAGTTATAAACTAATATTTATGAACTTTGACTTCGTGTTGTCTGCAATTTGAATATATTTAGAAAATCTATTGAAGCACATGTCAAAACATTCATTTTTTAATTTCTTATTCTGTTTTTTATTCGGATTAACTTCTTTGCATTCACAAACAAAAGCATCGGGTCCGGTAATTAGCGGATATGGTGAAGTTTGGACCGTAAAGAATCCCGATTTCAAAACTTATCCCACAAAAGAATACAAGGTGGTTTTTGATATTATGAACTCTTCGGAATCATATGACCAGCTGAATATAAGTATTGAAACTGCAGCCCGATTTTTAAATATGCATGCTCAGAGCGGTGTTCCGCTTGCCAATCTTAAAGTAGCCCTTGTAGTGCACAATAATGCCTCTAAGGATCTTCTGAAAAATTCAGAATACAAGAGTAGATACGGCACAGATAATCCAAATGAAGAACTAATAAATAAACTTTTAAATACTGGTGTTGAGATAGTATTTTGCGGTCAATCATCCCTTTCACGAAATATTCCTATTTCCGAAACTATTGATGGTGTTGAGCTGGCCTTATCTGCCATGACCGCATTAATTCAACTTCAGGACGATGGGTTTCAACTTATAAAATTTTAGTACTATGAATAAATTAATACTTCTATCGGCATTTCTTTGCGGAAGCACAGCCATGGCTCAGAACCTGAACTTAACTAATGACTATAAGCTTGTTGAAAGTAAGGTTATAGAATGGAGAAGAGAGATACATCAAAATCCGGAATTGTCCAATCGTGAATTCAAGACTGCGGAAAAAATAGCTGCACATCTTAATTCACTGGGTATTGCCGTCCAAACTGGTGTTGCTCATACCGGAGTAGTTGGTGTTTTGAAAGGAGATCTACCCGGAAAAGTTGTTGCACTTAGGGCCGATATTGATGCACTACCCGTGACTGAGCGTAATGATCTGGAATTTAAGTCTACGGTTACTTCAGAATTTCTTGGGGAGCAAGTCGGAGTTATGCATGCCTGTGGGCATGACACCCATACTGCAATTCTAATGGGGGTAGCTGAAGTTCTTTCTAAAAATAAGGATAAAATAAAAGGTACTGTCAAGTTTATATTTCAGCCTGCAGAGGAAGGTGCACCTCCAGGGGAAGAAGGCGGCGCTCTTCTTATGGTCAAAGAAGGAGTGTTGAAAAACCCGGATGTAGATGCAATTTTTGGACTTCATATTAATTCTGCTACTCCGGTAGGGGTCATCAGGTATAAATCCGGGGGCACTATGGCAGCATCACAACGTTTTGTTATCAATATAAAAGGTAAACAAAGTCATGGTTCACAGCCCTGGTTAGGTGTAGATCCAATACTTATAAGTGCAAAAATTATAGATGCGCTGCAAACCATTATTAGTAGGGAAGCCGATCTAACCAATGAAGCCGCTGTTATCACCGTTGGTAAAATTAAAAGCGGGGTTCGTTTTAATATTATTCCCGAAAGTGCAGAATTGATCGGTACTATTCGTACCCTGGATTATAATATGCAAAAAATGATCAACCGAAGAATGGAGGAAATGGTGCCTGCTATTGCAAAAGCTTATGGAGGTGAGGCCTCGATAGAAATTCATAATAATACAGCTATTACCTATAATGATCCGGAGCTGGTTGTTCAAATGTTGCCTACTATACAACGTGCTGCCGGGGAGGTCAATGTCCAGACTCAGAATGCCGTTACCGGGGCGGAAGATTTCTCTTATTTTCAGGAGAAAGTACCTGGTTTTTTCTTTTTCTTAGGGGGGATGACACCCGGAAATAGTGTGTCCTTTCCGCACCATACGCCAGATTTTTTAATTGATGATAGCGGTTTACTTCTAGGGGTGAAAGCGCTTACCGAAATGAGTCTGGATTACTTAAATATGTGAAATTGAATTTTTCACTTGCCTTAAACCGATCATTTATTGGATACAATCTATTTTAGAATACAATTAATTGACAAAGAAAGAATTGGAGAAACTTTAAATGACTTATTTTTGTGTCACATTTTAAAAGAAGGATTAAAAACCCAATTTTCTAATTAATCTAAATTCCTTATGAATAGAATTACTTTATCATTTCTCTTTTTACTTTTATTTGGCGGTGCTTTGCAAGCACAGAATAAAAAAGAACTTGTAGCTCAGGTTAACAGTTTAAATGCCGAGTTGGAAAGTACTAAGGCCGAACTTTTAGAATCCAAAAAAAATGAAAAAATAAGTAAAACCAGAGCAGATTCTTTTGAAAGTCAGTTGCAGGGCCTGGAGGAGAATAACGCTACATTGCTGACTAATTTAAATAATATCACCGCACAATCTAATAATAAGTTGGACAACCTGGGCAGCGTAATGGAAAGTCTGAGAAAGAAAGAAGCGGAACTGAAATTTATTAATGACGCATTAACCAGTAATGACTCCATTTCGCTGCTCGTGCTTACCAATTTCAAGCAAACCTTGGGGGAAAATGCAAATATAAAAGTTGAACGCGGGTCAGTTATTGTAATTATGGATAATGCCACCTTATTTGGAGCCAATTCTAACAGTACAGAATTACAAGCCGGAGCTACAGAATCTCTTGGTAAAATTGCGGGAATAATTAAAGCAAATCCTGATATGGCGGTTACTCTTGAATTCCACACAGATGACGCTCTTAGTTGGGATATTGTCTATGGACAGGCTGCTTCTGTAACTACAATTATTGGGAATACTGCTGATGTTAAAGCAGGACGAATTGCGGTCTCCAGAAAAACAGACTTATCCGGTTCTTTATATATTAAGCTACACCCTGATTTCAATTTATTCTACCTTAACTTAAGACAGAATATGAAGAAATGAAAGGAGGTATCCTCGGATATTGATACAATACAACTTTCGTATTAAGTTAAAATGAAGCTATAATTTTTTGAATAATCTAACGTTCTACATCCATAAACCAAACTAAAATACCAAAACATGACTGGGGACGGAATTTTTCAACTATTTGCATATTTATTACCTGCTGTGGTAACCGGCGCTATAGCTTTTTATTTTTTTAGATTACATACCAGAAACGAGGAAGGTCGCAGAAGATTTTTACTTCACAAGGATTCTCAAAAAGACGCCATGCCTATACGCTTGCAAGCCTATGAACGTATGGCGCTATTTTTGGAGCGTATCTCAATACCCAGCCTTGTAGTTCGGGTAGCACCTAAATCTGCTGACAAAAATGCCTACGAGCAATTATTAATCCGAAGTATAGAAAACGAATTCGATCACAATTTATCACAACAGATCTATATGAGTGATGATTGTTGGAATATTATTAAAGCAGCTAAAAATGCTACAATTCAATCTATAAGAAAAGTCGGAATGAGTGAATCTGACTCTGCTGACAAGTTGCGTGAAGATATTCTAAATGAAACTATGGATAAACAATCTCCTTCGGCAACAGCTCTTGCTTATGTGAAAAAGGAAATTGGAGAAATTTGGTAATTCTCTTAAAGGAAAATTAATTACTGTTCAGGTTCAAAAGCACTTATTTCAACATTTTTAGTCTTTGCAAACTCAAATCCCTTTTCCCACCAGGTTGTCATTTTATCTTTATCAAAGATTAATGAATTAGTTGTCAGCACTGTAGGGGTGTAATACAAATTGATGATTGCATTATTGTTATTGGCAACGTATTTTCCAATTCTGATGTTCTGACGCTCAATTCTATCTAACATAAATGCAAACATACTGGTCAGGAGCGAAAATGCATTCTTAGAAGGCATTCTGTTGAAATGAGTTACTTCAGTATGTAAAATAATTGCATCTACTTCTGTGGCCCCTCTCATAATGGCCTCCTCAATGGGCACCATACTGCCAAGTCCCCCATCAGCATATTCACAGCCTTCTTTTCTTACCAAGCTCATAAAAGGGGTATAATTGCAAGAAATCCAAATCCATTCACAAAAATCCTCATACTCAAAGTCCTTTATAGATTTGTACTCTACAGTATTTAGAGAAAGATTGGAAACTGTAACTACAATGTCCTTTGGACCGGATTTAAGAATCTCGAACTCTTCAGGTGTGATAGTATTTTTTATTAGTTCCAAAAGATTGTGGCTTTCGCCAAAAGTTTTGCTACCTCTGTAAAAGTTCTTTAGCACATTCCAGTGATTGATACCAATATTAGCAACACCATATTTATTTTGAATCACAAAAGGGCAGTTGCTAAAGATACTGTCCTGATCTACAGATGTATAAACTTCCTTAATTTTTTGAATCTTTTGAAGTGCCAGATGTGAAATTAACAAACTACCTGTAGATGTCCCGAGGAAAAGGTCATAATTATGACCTAATTCCTGCATTAGGTATTGGGCAACCCCTCCCGCAAAGGCCCCTTTACTTCCACCCCCGGATATGACTAAAGCTCTCATTCTTCCTCCAGTTTACTTTTTATATAACGCAATTCTTTTCCCTTTAGTTCCTTGGACAATTTAAGTAATCGTTCTTTTTGTTTGTCGTCATTTAATAGTCTTTCTATCAGGTTTCTGGCAAAATTTCTGAATTGCCAGGAATGATGAACTGAGGCATTAATTAAATCCAACAGATTTTGATCCGTCAAAGGGAAAACCTCAGCTAGTAAAGAAAAGGCATTCTGCCGTACCTCAAACGAATATTCTGCTGCGGTATATCCAAATAATTCTTCCGTATAATCGGCCTTCTCTACATCATCTAAATAGTCTTTCGTTAATACTGCCAAAAAGAGCCAAAGCAAGCGTACATTTTTATTGGGAAGGCCAATAATTTCCTTCGTTTTTTCTAAATAGGTTATTCTAAGATCAGGATAGGATATCCACAAACGGTAAAGTGCATTTTCAATTGTAATATAGCTATTATCCTGCAATAATGATTCAAATTGTTCTTTAAGCCCGGAAGGAATTCTATCAGTTGTAATACATAAAGCCTGCCTTGTCTTCAAGTCTTCTGTAGTGAAAGCATTTTTTAAAAAATTTTCCGACAAAGATTTATGATAGTCCAGAAGGATATTTTCCTTTATCCGGTGTGATGAATTATTATCCCATACCTTTTTAATTAGTTGTTCATTATTGGTGTTACTGGATGTCAATTCCCATTGAAGGGCAAAATAAGTTTGCAAATCAGGAGAAGATTCTACAAGTAATTTCTTCACTTCTTCATAGGGGAATTTTGTGTCTAAAAGCCAGGTTTGCTCAAATTCCTTAAGATCAGAATCACTGAACTGTTGCATCTCTCGAATAAAATCCGATATTGTGACATTAGAATATTCATATCTATTCAAATAGGATCGCATACCCTCCCTAAAGGCTTTATCCCCCAAGGTGTTTCTAAGGATATGAAGTGCCCATGCTCCTTTTTCATAAAAGGTTAAACTACTGGCTTTAGGGTTCGTTAGAGCCTCTCCTTTACCCTGACTGGATAATAGTTGCAATTGTTTTGCAGATTCGTAAAGTTTCCAATAAAAGTAATCCTCGCCAAATAGTTTTTTTTCTGCCAGTAGTGCATAATATGTGGCAAACCCTTCATGAAGCCAATGATGATTCCCATCTTTTTCCGTTACCAGATTTCCAAACCACTGATGGGCCATTTCATGAGCGTTCACATTTACATAATTCTTATCCACGAAGGCGACACTATCAATTACAAACGCATCAGAAAAAATGGTAGTCCCGGTATTCTCCATCCCTGCATATAAAAAATCACGTACAGGTATCTGTTTGTAATTCTGCCACGGATAAGCTATCCCGATTTCGTCTGAAAGAAAATCAAAAATTTCCTTGCTATATCTATAAGTTGGTTCTTCTTTTAAGCTGTCCGCAGGATAATAATAAAGCGCTACAGGAATTCCGCTTTTACTTTTAAACTTCTTACAGTTATAATTCCCAATCGCAAAAGCTAGCAGATAACTGCTCATTGGCTTATTCATATCAAAAAACCAGGTTCTCAGGGATTTATTTAAAAGTGTATCCTTTAATTTACCATTTGCGATAACTTCATACGCTTTATCGAAAGTGATACTAAGATCAAACTCAACTTTTTCATTCATATCATCAAAACTGGGAAGCCAGTGACTGGTATATTTTCCCTGGCCCTGAGTCCATATTTGATTATTATCAGGTATTGAGTCTTTCCATCCTAAAAAGTAAACCGTTTGCTCTGGAATTGTAGAATAATCCAGTGTTAACTGATACGTTTTGTCTGCTTTAAGCTTTTTATAAAAAACTATTTTTTCCGTAGTATTTGTATGTCGCACTTTTTTCCCGTTCAATAAAACAGATGAGAAGTCCATATTTTTGGCGTCCAAAAAAACAGAATCTGTCTTATTGAGTACTTTAAACGAATAGGTTACTTTGCCATTTATTCTTTTATAATCTGGATCTGGTATTATGTTTATATCCGCTTTAAAGAAATCAACCGAAGGCTGCGGCTGACAAAATAAAAACCCCGTTATAAGAAAGAATAAAAGTGAATTAATAAAATTCATAATTGTTATTGTACAATGGTCAGACCAAAATTAGCATTTTGTAGTATTGCAGTTGTATCCAGTAACCATTATTTTCGTTCCATGAATACAAACTATCTTCAAACCCCCGTTACTTATTTGAAAGGTGTTGGTCCGAACAGGTCTGAAATATTGCACTCGGAGTTAGGGATAGTGACTTACCAGGATTTGATTAATCTGTTTCCCAATAGGTATATTGATAAAACGAGGTATTATAAAATTAATGAGTTACAAAGAGGAAATGCCGATGTTCAACTTATTGGGAAAATTATACATATTAAAACTGTAGAGCAAAAAAAAGGAAGCCGGCTTGTCGCCAGATTTGAGGATGCTACCGGCGAAATGGAGCTGGTTTGGTTCCGAGGGCAGAAATGGATTCGGGAAAACATTAAACTGAATACTCCTTATGTCGTTTTTGGAAGAACTAATTGGTTTAGTGGCAAATTTTCAATGCCACATCCGGAAATGGAATTGCTTTCTGAACATGAAAAAGGAATAAAAGTGTCCTTGCAACCAATATATCCTTCCACCGAAAAATTAAGTGCCCGGGGGATTACGAACAGAGTAATCAGCAAATTGGTACAACAATTATTTATTGAAACAAAGGGAGAATTTAAAGAAACCCTCTCCCCCACTATCCTTGAGGATCTCAGGCTGGTATCGAAAACAGAGGCCATGTTTAATATTCACTTCCCCAAGGACCTTAAACTATTATCAAGAGCCCAGTTTCGCCTGAAATTTGAAGAATTATTTTACATTCAATTACAGCTCATCTCAAAAAAGTTAATTCGAAAACAAAAAATAAAAGGCTATCCCTTTGAAAAAGTAGGTACCCTTTTTAACAAGTTTTATAAAGACCATCTGCCTTTTGAACTTACCGCTGCTCAAAAGAAAGTTATCAAAGAAATAAGGACGGATCTGGGTAGTAAAGCTCAAATGAATCGCCTTTTACAAGGGGATGTGGGATCTGGCAAAACGGTAGTAGCCTTAATGACTATTTTATTAGCACTGGATAATGATTATCAGGCGTGTTTAATGGCCCCTACAGAAATATTGGCTAACCAGCATTTTAAAGGAATAAAAGAATTATTAGGAGACATTGGTGTTCGAGTGGCACTACTTACCGGATCAGTTAAAAAAGCCAGGAGAAAAGTTATTCATGAGCAACTCGAAGATGGTACCCTTGATCTTCTTATTGGTACACACGCGGTATTAGAAGATAAGGTTAAATTTAAAAATCTAGGGTTAGCTATAGTTGATGAACAACACAGGTTTGGTGTTGCTCAAAGGTCTAAATTATGGCATAAGAATGAAGTACCTCCGCACATTTTGGTTATGACTGCAACCCCCATTCCAAGAACTTTGGCGATGAGCCTTTATGGGGACCTTGATATTTCAGTAATTGATGAGCTGCCTCCCGGCAGAAAAGCTGTAAAGACGGTACATAGGTTTGACAACAACCGATTAAAAGTGTTTCAATTCTTGCGAGATGAAATAAAGAAGGGAAGACAGGTATATATTGTTTATCCACTAATTCAGGAGTCAGAAGTGCTGGATTATAAGGATTTGATGGATGGCTATGAGAGTATTGTACGAGATTTTCCCTTACCGGATTATCAGATTTCAATAGTGCACGGTAAGATGAAATCACAGGATAAAGATTATGAGATGGAGCGCTTTGTTAAAGGAGAAACCCAAATAATGGTCGCCACAACAGTCATTGAAGTAGGTGTAAACATTCCTAATGCTTCCGTTATGATTATAGAAAGTGCAGAACGCTTCGGACTCTCGCAGTTGCACCAACTAAGAGGTCGTGTTGGCCGCGGAGCCGAACAGAGCTATTGTATCCTTATGAGTAGTCATAAATTAACTTCTGAGGCAAAAACCAGACTCGAAACCATGACAAGTACTAATGATGGATTTGAAATTGCAGAAGTAGACCTAAAATTACGCGGACCCGGTGATTTGATGGGAACCCAGCAAAGTGGGATATTAAACTTAAAAATTGCTGATATTGTAAAGGATAATGATATCTTAAAAACCGCCAGATATTATGCTATAAAGATTCTTAATGAAGATCCCGGATTGCAGAAAGAAGATAATATACAAATCAGATATGCCTATGCCCAATTAATGAAGCACAAGAATATCTGGAATTATATAAGTTAAGAGCCGGAATTCCTCCGGCTCTTAATATTACATTCAAACAGAAAGAATTTTAGTTAATTCCTTCGCCGTTTTCTAGCTTAGTTATATTAGCAGCTATGGCATCCTTATTTTGCTGGTCAGGTGCTCTCTGAGCAGCAATTTTCAAATGCTTTAAAGCGGACTTATTATCACCCATAGCTGAATAAGCTCTGGCCAACCCATAATCAACAGGCCATTGTCCTTTATTCTTTTTTGCATTCATTTTAAAAACTTCCAGCGCTTTTTCCTTCTCTCCCTGAGCAATTAATTGCCGTCCATATCCATGAACCTCAAATATTGTTGCAAGCCCTAACGCTTCATCCATAACAGCATCTGCTTCCGCTTTTTTTCCCTGCTTGGTAAGGATTTTTGCTTTTATGCTAAGATTATTGAAGTTTTTTTGACTAAAAAACATTCCTGCCAGTGTGGCATCTATCCACCCAAGTGCCTCATCAAGGTCACCTCCATTATTCAGAGAATAATTAGCTGCTTGTTCCCAGGTTTGACGATTAAATCCAGGAGAATTCTGTAGTTTATGTCGAATGTCTGCCAGGACAATATTAGTAACGTCCACCTCAATTTTAAAAGGTATTCCTTTTTTACCCCAGTTTAAGGAAGCAATTGCAGAATTAGCTTTAACCTGAGTGAATTGGTAAGTTAGTTCTTCAGTATGCGGTATCTCCTTTGTTATAACATCAACTCTGACGACATCTTCAGAAGGTTCGTAAAAATAACTACCCCAGGCCTCGAAGTTTTTTGAAAATATCACCGTCGCCTTGTTGTCTTCATAAATTATCATATGAAGTCCATATTTTCCTGCACTCAATGGTTGCCCTTCAATCTTAACATCATCTGTAAATTTGATTACAGTATTTTCATTTGCACCAGCTCGCCAAGGGGACTCTTTTGCTGTACCAAAACCCAGGTTGTTCATCCCGTAAGGCACTAATTTACCCCATACCTCGCGATCTTTTACAGCTGGCCTCGAATATGAAATTGAGATATCAGAAATTCCTATTTGCTGTGATACTTTTGCCTTTTGACTCCCCCTGGGCAGATCTAATTGTGCAATACCTTGAATGCAGAAAAACATTAGTATCACAAGAAAAAATGCCGAGCTATTTGCGTAATTTTTTTTCATCATTTAGTTTCTTTAAATATTAATTATATAGTTAGATTTCATTAAAGATAGGCATAGCCTTTTCTTGTAATCGTTACAGTAATGTTAAACCAAAGTAAAGCCATGTTAAACCGTAATTACATTTGTATTCCATTCAATATTTCGCATACTGCCAAGAAGATAAAATAGTGCCTCATGTTAACATAAAACTGAAAAGTGGGTCTTTGCAGGTCAAGTAATTGATTATTAATAGTTTATATTACTTAATAGTTAATTGAACATCGTAATTTAGAAGCACATTGTTTTACACTCTTTTACTTGTATTTCATACATTTGTTAGCTGTGCAAAAAAGCTACGTATTTAGTTATTTGAATATTCTATGAAAAAAACACTATTTGATAAAGTTTGGGACTCACATGTAGTCAAAAAGGTACTGAATGGACCTGATGTGTTGTTTATTGACCGTCATCTTGTTCATGAAGTAACAAGTCCGGTGGCATTTTTGGGCTTAAATAATAGGAATATTAAGGTTTTATACCCGGAACGTACCTTTGCCACCGCAGATCATAATACCCCAACATTAAACCAACATCTGCCCGTTCAGGATCCTCTGTCTGCCAAACAGCTTAGGGCTTTAGAACAAAACGCACAAGAGCATCAAATTCCCTATTGGGGACTAGGTCACGAAAAAAACGGCATTGTCCATGTAATTGGCCCTGAGAATGGAATTACATTACCTGGATCGACAATTGTTTGTGGTGACTCCCATACTTCGACGCATGGCGCTTTTGGTGCTATAGCATTTGGAATTGGGACTTCAGAGGTAGAAATGGTTTTGGCAACCCAATGCATTATGCAGCCTAAACCTAAAAGCATGCGTATTACTATAAACGGTAAATTGAATAATGCGGTTACCCCTAAAGATGTCGCTCTCTATATTATTTCTCAGTTGAGCACTTCAGGAGCTACTGGATATTTTGTTGAATACGCAGGAGATGTCTTTAAACAGATGTCTATGGAAGGGCGTATGACTGTATGTAATTTAAGCATTGAAATGGGTGCACGTGGAGGCATGATTGCCCCGGATAATAAAACATTTGAATATATCAAAAATAGGGAGTTTACGCCAAAAGGTGAGGCCTGGGATAGGGCAATGATCTACTGGGAAACTTTATATACAGATGACGATTCTGTTTTTGATAATGAAATCACATTTAACGGTGAAGATATAGAACCAATGATTACCTACGGAACTAATCCGGGAATGGGTATGGGAATATCAGGCGGTATCCCTAAATCTGATACTATTGAAGGTGGATCCTCCACTTACAAAAAGTCCCTTAAGTATATGAATTTTGAGGAAGGGGACAATATGCTGGGGAAAGAAATAGATTTTGTTTTCCTTGGAAGCTGTACTAATGGAAGGATTGAAGATTTCAGGGCCTTTACGAGCCTGGTGAAAGGAAGACAAAAGGCCGAAAATGTTACTGCATGGCTGGTTCCCGGTTCGCACAAAGTAGAAGACGCTATTAAAAAAGAAGGTTTGCTGGATATCCTGAATAAGGCGGGTTTTGAATTAAGGGAACCTGGCTGCTCCGCTTGTCTTGCCATGAATGACGATAAAATTCCCGCTGGAAAATACGCTGTGAGTACATCTAACAGGAATTTTGAAGGTAGACAGGGACCTGGAGCAAGAACACTTCTTGCTAGTCCTTTGGTAGCGGCTGCCGCAGCGGTAACTGGCAAGGTAACAGATCCGCGGGAGTTGATGGTTTTTGAAACAGCTTAATTTTTAATTAATAAATAACGGAAACAAATACTAATGGCATACGATAATTTTAAAGTTTTAAGCACTACAGCTGTTCCACTGCCAATAGAAAATGTGGATACGGACCAGATTATTCCAGCAAGGTTTCTAAAAGCAACTGAACGCAAGGGTTTTGGTGATAACCTTTTTCGGGATTGGAGATATCAATCTGATAATACTCCCAAAGAACATTTTGTACTGAACAATCCTATTTATAGCGGTAAAATATTAGCTGGTGGTAAAAATTTTGGATCTGGTTCTTCAAGAGAACACGCTGCCTGGGCCATCTATGATTATGGATTTCGGTGTGTTGTAAGCAGTTTTTTTGCGGATATATTCCGAGGCAATTGTATGAATATTGGCGTTTTACCTGTTCAGGTAAGCCCAAACTTTCTTTCAAAGATTTTCGAGGCAATTGAAGCCGATCCAAATACAGAATTTGAAGTCAATCTTCCGGAACAAACTTTCACTATTAAAACAACGGGTGAAATAGAAAGTTTCGAAATAAATGACTACAAAAAGGAAAACTTACTCAACGGATTTGACGATATTGATTATTTACTAAATATTAAGAGTGAAATTGAATCCTTTTCTAAAGACACACCTCTTTAACATTTAAGCAAACCAATACTTCATAATCCATTTTACCTTTAGCATGAATAAGAGGAAGATTGACATAATGGACACAACATTGAGGGATGGAGAACAAACCTCAGGCGTATCCTTCACTGCAGCAGAAAAGCTTACCCTGGCAAAACTTCTTTTAAATGAACTGAAAGTAGATCGTATAGAAATTGCGTCTGCCAGAGTTTCAGAAGGTGAATTTAAGTCCGTTGAACAAATAGCCGACTGGGCTAAGAGCGTAGGGTATTTGGACCGTATTGAGGTACTAACTTTTGTAGATAACGGTCTTTCTCTAAAATGGATGGAAGAGACCGGAGCCAAAGTACAAAACCTATTAACCAAGGGATCGTTGAATCACCTTAAGTACCAACTCAAAAAGACACCCGAAGAGCATTTTGCAGATATTGCCAATGTACTTAGTTTGGCGGAAAAACAGGGAATTACCACAAATGTATATCTCGAAGATTGGAGTAATGGAATGCGAAATTCCCCAGAATATGTTTTTCAATATCTCGACTTCCTTACTACACAACCTGTCAAAAGAATCTTATTGCCGGATACCCTGGGTATTTTAACACATGGAGAAACCTATGATTTTATCTCACAAATAATAACTCGTTATCCGAATATGCACTTCGATTTTCATGGTCATAATGATTACGATCTAAGTGTTGCCAATGTTATGGAAGCCCTGAGAGCAGGTTGTCACGGGTTACATTTGACTATTAATGGCATGGGGGAACGTGCCGGAAATGCTCCATTGGCAAGTGTAGTCGCTGTGATAAATGATTTTATGCCCGAAATCGACATTAATGTGGAAGAGTCTACCCTTTTTAAGGTGAGTAAACTCGTATCAACATTTACAGGATTTGGTATTCCGGCAAACAAACCTATTGTTGGTGACAATGTATTCACCCAAACAGCTGGAATACATGCAGATGGAGATAATAAAAAGAATTTATACTTTAATGATTTATTGCCCGAACGTTTTGGTAGAAAACGTAAATATGCCCTGGGCAAGACCTCTGGAAAAGCCAATATCCAAAAAAATCTTCAGGAATTAGGTCTTACCTTAACAGAGGAAGAAATTAAAAAAGTTACACAACGCATTATTGATTTAGGTGATAAAAAGGAGAAAGTTACTAAAGAAGACCTTCCATATATTATTTCAGATGTTTTGGATACTGAGTCATATCAACAAAAAACTTTTGTCAAATCATATGTACTTACGCATTCAAAGGGACTTAAGCCTTCAACCACTGTAGCGGTGGAAATCGAAGGTCAAGCTTATGAGCAAAACGCACAGGGAGATGGTCAGTTTGATGCATTTATGAATGCTTTGAGAAAAGTATATCATTCCAAAAAAATGGAATTACCTATTCTTATTGACTATGCGGTGCGTATACCTCCTGGAAGTAACTCTGATGCCTTGTGTGAAACCATTATAACCTGGCGCGATAAGGAGAATGACTTTATTACTCGAGGCCTGGATTCAGATCAAACGGTTTCTGCAATTAAGGCTACTGAAAAAATGTTAAACATCATATAAAGTACCTTTATAAAAACAAAAATTTTATTCTAATTAGATCCAAGTAATAATATGAAATTAAATATAGCACTCTTGGCCGGAGACGGAATTGGACCGGAAGTGATAGATCAGGCGGTAAAAGTTTGTGATGCCATTGCGACAAAGTTTAACCATGAAATAAACTGGAGACCTGCATTGACCGGTGCTGCTGCGATTGACGCTGTTGGAGATCCTTACCCTGATGACACACATGAAATATGTGAAACTTCAGATGCGGTACTATTTGGTGCTATTGGTCATCCAAAATATGACAACGATCCATCGGCAAAAGTTCGCCCGGAGCAAGGTTTGTTGCGTATGAGACAAAAGCTGGGTTTGTTTGCTAATGTAAGACCCACTTTTACATTTCCATCTCTAATTGATAAATCGCCATTAAAAAAAGAACGTATTGAAGGTACAGATCTGGTGTTTTTAAGAGAACTTACTGGTGGTATCTATTTTGGAAAACGAGGAAGAGAAGATAACGGAGACACAGCTTACGACACCTGTACTTATACCCGAAAGGAAGTGCAGCGTTTGGCTAAAAAAGGTTTTGAAATGGCTCAAAAGCGCTCTAAGCGCCTCTGTTGTGTAGACAAAGCCAATGTTTTGGAAACGTCGCGTTTATGGCGTGAAACCGTACAGGCTATGGAAAAAGATTATCCCGATGTAGAGGTATCCTATGAATTTGTTGATGCGGTGGCTATGCGGCTTGTGCAGTGGCCAAGTGAATACGATGTACTAATCACCGAAAACCTGTTTGGCGATATTCTTACAGATGAAGCTTCTGTAATATCTGGTTCTATGGGATTGATGCCTTCTGCTTCTATTGGAGAGAGCATCGCGCTATACGAACCAATTCATGGTTCCTATCCCCAGGCAGCAGGAAAAGATATTGCTAATCCTCTGGCAACAGTTTTATCTGCAGCTATGTTATTTGATGGATTTAATTTATCTGATGAAGCTGAAGCCATTCGTAAAGTGGTTAATGAATCCCTTTCAGAAGGAATTGTTACTGAAGACCTGGCTGAAGGTGAAAAAGCCTATAAAACCAGTGAAGTTGGTGATTGGCTTGCCTCCCATATTTAGGAAAAACTACATATGGATATGCAGGACAACTTTTAAATTTCCACAATTATTATTATAAATATCCAATTGATATCTATAATATATAGTCTGTGCTAATAAAGTTGGATAACTTGGTTTCCAATAACTTTTCGAGAATTTCATTATTTAATTCGGTGTCCTTTGAGGCTACAAATGTCCTTATAGAGAACGATCGTAGTGCATCATGAACACTCAATGTCGCAACCGCGGAATCCTTTCTACCCGTAAACGGGTAAACATCGGGTCCTCGCTGACAGGAACTATTTAGATTTACGCGACATACAAGATTCGCCAGATTATCAATTAAAGGCGCCAGGGTATAGACATCACTACCAAACAAACTTACTTGCTGACCGTAGTTAGACTCGGCCATGTCATCTAATGGTTCTTGAATATCTTCAAACGAAAGGATAGGAATCACAGGTCCAAACTGTTCTTCTTCATACACCTTCATATCCTTGGTTACAGGGTAAAGGACTGCAGGCCAGATAAAATTATCAGAATGCTTTCCTCCTTTTGAGTTCAGAATTTTAGCTCCTTTATCCAAAGCGTCATCAATTAATTCTTGTATATATGCCGGTTTATCCGGTTCTGGCAAAGGTGTTAGAGCTACTCCCTTATCCCAGGGATTGCCGAATTTAAGTTCATCTACTTTTTTTGAGAATTTTTCGGTAAACTCAGCAACTATATCCTTATGCACATATATCACCTTTAGTGCCGTGCAACGCTGACCATTAAAAGACAAAGCGCCCGCAAGACATTCATTTATAGCCAACTCCATATTTGCATCATGCAGCACAATAGCAGGGTTTTTTGCTTCCAGCCCCAATACAAGTCTCAAACGGTTGCTCTTTGGATGCTGGTTTTGCAATGCATTTGCCGATGAACTATGACCTATTAAAGCCAGGACATCTACTTTACCTGTCTTCATTATAGGACCTGCAATAGCCCGTCCACGACCGAATAAGACATTGACAACCCCTTTCGGAAAACTTTCTTTAAAAGCTTTTATTAATGGCGCAATCAAAAGCACTCCTTGCTTTGCAGGTTTAAAAACTGCAGTATTGCCCATGATAATTGCCGGAATAAGCAAACAGAAGGTCTCATTCAAAGGATAATTATAAGGCCCAAGACATAATACTACACCAAGGGGTCCGCGTCTTATATGGGCATAAACACCTGCATTCTTTTCAAATTTCGCTGAATCACGATCCAATTGTTTGTAATCTTCAATAGTATCGTAGATGTATTCTATGGTTCTGTCGAATTCTTTTTCAGAATCTGGTAAAGTTTTACCTATTTCCCACATTAAATATTTGACTACTTCACCCCTTTTTGTTTCCATAATACGGACAAACTTCTCCATACATTCTATCCGATCGCTAACCTTCATGGTTGGCCATACACCCTGTCCCTGGTCATACGCTTTTACAGCGGCATCTAATGCTTCCAAAGCCTCTTTTTCACCCATGTCCGGTACTGTCCCAAGTAAAGTTGGAGCGTATTCAGATGTACTTGAGATAGTCGAGTATACCTGGGCCGTTGCACCATCCCACTCTTTTAATTCCCCATTTACCAAATAGATCTTTTGATTTATTGGCGCATTAATGCGAAATTCCTCAGGAATTAGCGATACGGTTGTTTCCATAGTGTTTTTAGTCTTAAAAACTTAGAATAATTTTTAAATACGTCTGACTTGCGTTTATTTAAACAATTGGTTTCATCGCAGTCATAGACTCCCTTAACCTAGCTCCAATAATCTCAACAGGATGCTCACGCAGCGCTTTGTTTACTGCAATTAGCTTGGCGTTATCCACGCCATTGTCCTTGCCTTGAACATAAGGGTTGCCAATAACATCAATATCCACTTTTTTCATAAAATCGCCTAATAAAGGTTTACAGGCATGATCAAATAAATAGCAACCATATTCTGCAGTATCAGATATTACCCGATTCATTTCAAATAATTTCTTTCTGGCAATAGTATTAGCAATAAGCGGCGTTTCGTGTAAAGACTCATAATAAGCCGATTCACCTATTATTCCGGATTCAGTCATAGACTCATAAGCCAGCTCCACCCCTGCTCTAACCAGGGCAACCATAAGCAATCCATTATCATAATATTCCTGCTCAGATATGGCATCATCACCAGCAGCAGTTTTTTCAAATGCGGTTTTTCCGGTTTCCGCACGCCAGGTCAACAAGTTTTTATCATCATTTGCCCAATCTTCCATCATTGTCTTAGAAAAATGTCCGCTCATAATATCATCCATATGTTTATGGAATAATGGCCTCATAATATCTTTTAACTCTTCTGATAACTCAAAGGCTTTTATTTTTGCAGGATTAGACAAGCGGTCCATCATATTGGTTATCCCACCATATTTCAAACCCTCTGTTACTGTTTCCCAACCGTATTGAATAAGTTTAGAAGCATAGCCCGGATTAACTCCCTTCTCTATCATTTTATCAAAGCAAAGAATGGATCCTGTTTGTAATAAACCACACAGAATGGTTTGTTCTCCCATTAAATCAGATTTAACTTCAGCGACAAACGAAGATTCCAATACACCAGCTCTATTGCCTCCGGTAGCGACTGCATAAGCCTTAGCCTGTTCATATCCCTTGCCTTCCGGGTCATTATTCGGATGTACGGCAATCAAAGTTGGTACCCCAAAACCTCTTTTGTATTCTTCTCTAACCTCTGATCCGGGACATTTTGGCGCAACCATAATAACTGTAAGGTCCTTCCTTATTTGCATCCCTTCCTCTACAATATTAAATCCGTGAGAATAAGACAATGTTGCGCCTTTTTTCATTAACGGCATTACTGCATTTATTACAGAGGTATGCTGCTTATCCGGAGTTAAATTAATGACAAGATCTGCGTCAGGCACAATATTTTCATAGGTTCCTACATTAAAACCATTTTCACTGGCGTTTTTAAAAGATTGGCGTTTTTCCTTAATGGCAGCCTCACGAAGTGTATAAGAAATATCCAATCCGGAATCCCTCATATTTAAACCCTGGTTTAAGCCTTGTGCTCCACAACCAACAATTACAATCTTTTTTGATTTTAAAGCATTAATGCCATCCGAAAATTCGGCAGACTCCATAAACCGGCATTTACCTAATTGCAATAATTGATCTCTTAAGGATAGCGTATTGAAATAATTTGTCATGTTTAATATTTGTTGTTATTTATTAAATAAGGTTTATGATTGATGGAATTCATTAATAATTGGAGTGATGGGCATTGTAGATTTAGTTACTGTAATTCTCCCTGAGCGCACAAACTGCATTATTCCATAAGGCTCAAGTTGATCATGCATTTCGTCAATCTCGTGTCTTCTTCCTGTTTTAGCTAAAACAAAATATTCCCTTGATACCGTTACTATTTTAGATTTACTCCCCGAGATAATATTCTGTATCTGAGGCTCATCAAATAAAAGATGTGAGGCTATTTTGAATAGAGCCGACTCCTGATAAATAGTCTCCTCATCTGTATGATAAAATGCTTTTATAACTTCAATTTGTTTCTCAATCTGTGCTACTATTTTACGCGTCCAATCTTCAGTAGTGTTGATAACTATAGTAAATTTGGAGACATGCTCAATTTCTGATTTTGAAACATTTAAGCTTTCTATGTTAATGTGTCTCTTTAAGAATATTCCAGATATCCTATTGAGCAATCCAACATTGTTTTCGGAATAGACCGATATGGTAAACCACTTTTTTTCCATGCTAATTTATTTTAAACGAATATCTGAAACCGATGCACCGGAAGGGATCATCGGGAAAACATTATCTTCATTTTCAACACTCACTTCGAGAAAGAATGGCTCTTTTGAGGCCATCATAGCCTGCACTGCCGACTTGAGATCTTTGCGTTCTTCCACCCTTTTTGCTTCAATACGATATCCCTCGGCTATTTTTACAAAATCCGGATTCGTCATAACCGTTGAAGCATATCTGCCCTCAAAAAATAATTCCTGCCATTGCCTTACCATTCCTAAGTGACCATTATTTAATACAACAATTTTTACCGCTGTCTTATTCTGAAAAATAGTCGCCAATTCCTGAATAGTCATTTGAAAACCACCATCTCCGATAACAGCAACCACTTCCCTGTCCATAGCACCCATTTTGGCACCAATAGCCGCCGGAAGTGCAAAACCCATAGTCCCCAAACCTCCTGAAGTAATATTACTTTTAGTCTGTTTAAACTTGGCATATCTACACGCAATCATTTGATGCTGACCTACATCGGTAACTATAACAGCTTTATTTTCTGAAGCCAGATTTATTTCTTCTATTACCTCACCCATCGTTAGACCATCTTTGGTTGGATAAAGATCATTTTTAATTACGGATTCATATTCTTCTTCATAACACTTTTTGAACTTATTATGCCAGGCATCATGATTATTCTCTTTTATTAATGGTAGTAATAAATCGAGTGATTCTTTTGCATTGCCTAAAATAGCCACATCCGCTTTTACATTTTTATCAATCTCTGCCGGGTCAATTTCAAAGTGAATTACTTTTGCTTGTTTTGCATAGGACTCGAGATTTCCTGTAACCCTGTCATCAAAGCGCATTCCAATAGCAACAAGTACATCACATTCATTGGTAAGCACATTTGGGCCGTAGTTCCCATGCATTCCTACCATCCCCACATTTAAGGGATGATCCGTATCCATTGCTGATAAGCCCAAAATGGTCCACGCAGCCGGGATTCCGGCTTTTTCAACCAATGTTCGGAGCTGACCCTCTGCTTTTCCAAGAATTACACCATGACCAAAGACTATATAAGGTCTTTTTGCATTGTTTATTATTTCTGCCGCAGCTTCAATTTGTGCAATCTCAGGTTTTGGACTAGGCTTGTAACTCCTCACTGCTATACATCGACTGTAACTAAAATCAAATTCTTCAAATTGCGCGTTCTTGGTAATATCAATTAAAACAGGACCTGGGCGACCCGATTTTGCAATATAAAAGGCCTTAGCCATAATTTCAGGAATTTCAGAAGCTTTTGTAATCTGATAATTCCATTTCGTAACTGGGGTAGATATTCCAATAATATCAGTTTCCTGAAATGCATCGGATCCAAGTAGATGTCGGGGTACCTGGCCTGTAATACAAACCATTGGAGTAGAATCTATCTGTGCATCTGCAAGACCCGTAACCAAGTTTGTTGCTCCGGGACCTGAGGTTGCTATGGCAACGCCCACTTTTCCCGTAACACGGGCAAAGCCCTGTGCCGCATGAGTCGCTCCTTGTTCATGCCTTGTAAGCACATGGTGAAGTCTATCCTGAAACTTATATAGCTCATCATAGACAGGCATAATGGCACCACCTGGATAGCCATATATCAAATTCACATCTTCTGCAAGAAGACAATGGATAATTGCTTCAGCCCCGCTGATCCTTATCAGATTCTCGTTGTGCGTCTTCGCTTTTTTTTCCTTTAATGTTTGCATACACATTATCTTTTATTAAATGCTATAACTTTTTTAGGTCGTTCTTCATCAAAAGATGACAACTTAAAATTCATCTGTTACACAACCCTGGGAGGCAGATGAAACTGTTTTAGCATATTTATATAAGCTCCCTCTATTTACTTTAAGTGCCGGTTGCACCCATTTTGAAAGTCTTTCCCTAATTTCTTTTTCGGTCAAATCCACTGAAATACTGTTTTTCTCCGCATCAATTGTAATGATATCGCCATCTTCCAGCAAAGCAATCGTACCGCCATCCTGAGCCTCAGGAGAAATATGCCCCACTACAAAACCATGGGTTCCACCTGAAAAACGGCCGTCGGTTATTAATGCAACTTCTTTTCCAAGTCCTGCACCCATAATTGCAGCAGTTGGTTTCAACATTTCCGGCATGCCAGGTCCTCCTTTAGGTCCTTCATATCTTATTACCACAACATCTCCCTTTTTCACCAATCCTTTTCCTATTCCGTCATTTGCCTTGAACTCATCCTCAAAAACCTTTGCCGGACCGGTAAAATGAAGTCCTTCTTTACCTGTTATTTTCGCTACTGCTCCGTCTTTTGCCAAATTCCCATAAAGAATGCGTAAATGTCCTGTTTCCTTTATTGGGTCTTGCAGCGACTTAACTACTTTCTGACCGGGTTTTAATCCTGGTAAATCTGCTAAGTTTTCGGCAATTGTTTTACCTGTAACGGTTAAGCAGTCGCCATGCAGCATTCCATTTTCAAGCATAAATTTCATTACAGCAGGAGTACCTCCCACACGATGAATATCTTCCATCAAATATTTTCCACTAGGTTTTAAGTCCGCCAGAAAAGGAGTTGTATCACTTATTTTTTGAAAATCATCTAAAGTAAAATCAATTTGAGCAGCTTTCGCAATTGCCAAAAAGTGCAATACGGCATTTGTGGACC
>CAJQNH010000044.1 GCA_905479615.1 uncultured Eudoraea sp. | reverse complement strand
CAGAAACAGCATTTATCTAATTTAAAGAAGGAAATGCAAGAACCTATAGAACTATTAAAAGATAAAAAGTGTAATTAACTAATGCACAAGAATGGCTATAAGTAATTGCTTGTCTTCGCCTGCTTTCGAAATTCCTGCGGAATTTCCAGCTTGGCGTGTACCTGCCTGTCGGCAGGCAGGCTTGCAAAGTTAAGTGCTAAACCACGCAACTAATCATACACAAAACGTTGGCAAACATATAATGTATATTTTAATAAAATGTAATATGAAATCAATCTTAAACTTTTTTGCAAATCAAAAAAATGTCTTTCTATTTGTATCTGCCTTGTTATTTGCATCATGTAATCAGGACTCATCTAAAACTCAAGTTCCTAATCAGGAAAACATTGACCCAATGAATATTCGGAATAACTACATTCCAACGACTATTTCACCTGAAGCACAAAAAAACTTAACAGCTATTTATGATGCTAAACCTTATGGCCGTCAATTTCCAGAAGCCGACGATATGAAGGGTTGGCACAAAACACATAATGACGTTGAGGTGGCTAAACGCGAAGTCAATGAGAAAGTTGTTGCAAAATTTCAGGCAAAAATTGTTGATGACGAAATAGCTGGTGTACCTGTGGTACATATCTACCCCAAGGACTGGAAGGAGAATAGGAAGGTTTTTATTTATTGCCATGGTGGTGCATACACTTTGTTTAGCGCCCACAGTACATTAACCTCTGCTGTTCCGATGGCAGATGTAACTGGCTTACACGTCGTCTCTATTGACTACACAAACCCACCCTTTGCAAGATGGGATGAAATTCAAGAGCAGGTTGTTACTGTGATAAAAGAACTATTAAAGCAAGGTTACACAATGACTGATATTGCCATTTTTGGTGATTCTGCTGGTGGTGGCTTGACCATCTCAACTGTTCATAATCTGCGTGATCAAGGTTTGGGAGTTCCTGCAGCAGTTGTTCTATTGTCGCCTTGGGCAGATTTGAGTAATAATGGAGATACATATCATACTCTCGAAAATACAGATCCTACCCTAGGAAATGAATTACTTTTAAGTAGTGCAAAAGCATATGCCAATGATCTGAATTTAACCGATGCCAGAGTATCACCAATCTATGGCGATTTTTCTAAAGGATTTTCCCCAACTCTTATAACAGAAGGCACAAAATGCATTTTCTTGAGTAATAGTGTTAGAATTTATCAAGCTATTGAAGCTGCTGGTATAGAAGCAAAACTTGATGTTTATGAAGGCATGTGGCATGTTTTCCAGCAAAGCCCTATGCCAGAAACGGAAGTATCTTATAAAAAGATTTCAACTTTTGTTAATAGACATTTAGGTTTATAGTCTAAAACGTTTGCTAACACTGTATATAGCAAATAGGGTGTTCAGTGGTTTAGAAAGTTCAGTGCTATTAGCCAACTCCGCCAAATCGGCGGAGTTGGCTTTTAAAATGAATAAGATAAAAACAAAATACAACGCTTTGGCTCAGAGCAACCTTGAAAGTTTGTCGCTTTCATCTGCCCTACTTACCCTATACTAAAGGTTAGCCACAATTAAAAAAATAGCGTAACATAAGAATCTTCTACTCGTCTTCTTTTAAACAAAATAGACTATTCTATGAAAAAAATAATTATGCTCGTCTTAATACTAGCTATAAACACATCAATCAAAGCACAAAGCATTAATGATTCAATTACTATTGAGTTGTCTAAATTAAGTAAGAACAGTAATCTTGTTGGATTTAGTGTGGCTATTGTAAACCAAGATAGCGTTATGTATGCTAAAGGCTTTGGTTATGCTAATAAAAAAACGAAAAAAACATACACTATCCATACGGTACAACCTATCGCTTCTATTTCTAAAACTTTCCTTGCCGTTGCTTTAATGAAAGCCCAAGAAATCGGGAAATTAAGATTGAGTGACCCTATTAATGATTATTTGCCTTTTAAAATATACAATCCGAATTTTCCAAACGAAAACATTACCATACAACAACTCGTTAACCATACCTCAAGTATTCTTGATGGTGATGCTACCTACGGAAAAACGTATATATTTAAAAATAAAATACCTCCCTTTTATAACAATTTTACCGATAATGAATTAAAGGCAGAAGTGAAGACTTGGGTTGATTTATTCAATAAAAATGAAATGATGCCGCTAGGCGAATTTATTAAAAAACAATATGTAGAAGGCCAAATTTTGTACAAAAAGGAACAGCATTTTTCCATAAACCGCCCAGGAACAGTTTATAAGTATAGTAATATGGGAGCAAATATTGCAGCCTTCATCATTGAACAAACAACAGGTGAAAATTATGCTGAATTTGTAAAAGAACACATATTAATTCCTTTGCAGATGAACAATACAGGTTGGAGAGGTAAAAATTACGAGCCAAGAGATACATCAATATTGTACTGGTACGGATATCCTATGCCAGATGGGGATTTAATAACTTATCCTGATGGTAATTTAATGTCAAATGTAATCGATTATGGTAAATTTTTAAGTACAATGATTCGAGGATATGAAGGTGAAGATAATTTATTAACTACTGAAAGTTATAAAGAAATGATGAAAGATCCTGTTTCTTCTGATTTTAGAAAAGGTGTTTTTTGGACTGTGGATTCAGAAAAAATTGGTCATAGCGGAAGCGATTTAGGCTTGCTTTCACACGCATATTTTTTAAGGGAAAATGGAATAGGTATTATTGTATTTGTAAATACATCTGATACTGAAAACGGCATGATAGAAGTAAGAGACATTTACCGAACACTTCTAAAGTATGCAAAAAAACAATAACAGTGGCTAACAATGGCTATAATTAATACGGTTTTGGTGCTTAACCCAAAGTTCACTACTTTTAGTTCACTTACTAACCATAGCCTAGACGGTTGTAAATAATTAATTAGAAAAATGGATTTTATAAAACTTGTCGGAAACTCTGTTAGAATTCTTCAATTGATTCTAACCCTAATAATGGCTTCAATATTAATAACTATACCTTTTCTTGTATTAAATTATTTCTTTAGCCTTGAGGTAGCTTATTTTGCTTTTCTAATGGTTGGTTTTATTCCCTTTGTTTATTCCTTTGTTAAACAAAAAACAGGCTTAAACAGATAAAGAGCATATTATACTAAGTACAAATTTTATGGGGGAGCTTAAATTCAGATTTGATTAGCAACATATTTGCAACAACGGGAATAACCAATAGCTTCAAATCGTAACAAAACGAAAATCAAAGTAGAAACAAACAAATAAAATAAAATCAACATTAGGGGTGAGCTACTGCTAATAACCAATACGTTGTAGCTAATTTATATCGTGTTTGCTTGCCACAATTAATCATTACCCTCGTCTTTACTATTCAATATTAAAAGATAATTAGAATGCTAAAAATAACTAGCTACACTTTTTTACTTGTAATTCTTTTTTCAAGTTGTCAATCAAAACTGGATACAGACATTTCAGTTGAAAAAGATTTTAAAAAGGAAGAACTATTAACCATTGGTTCTACATCTTTGTTTTCTTCTAAAATCATGGACGAAGACCGTCCCATAATAATTTCATTACCTCAAAACTATGCAGAAAGCAATGCCGATTACCCAGTACTTTATCTAACTGACGGTTTGCAAAACATTTGGCATACAATAGGTACTGTGGAGGTATTGACAAGAACAGGAAGCGTGCCCCCAATGATTATTGTGGGTATTGAAAGCACCAATAGAGATAGAGATTTCTCTCCAACAGTTGATGAAAATTGGCCTAGAAGTGGTGGAGGTCCAAAATTCTCAGACTTCATAGAAAAAGAATTGATTCCTTATATAGATACGAATTACAGAACACACCCATTTCGTATTTTAGAAGGTCACTCCCTCGGTGGATTATTCACAGCTTCTGTACTTCTCAATAAACCTGATTTATTTGATGCATACATTATCATGAGCCCATCTCTTTGGTGGAAGCAACACGAGATTATTAAGCTAGCAGAAACATTTTTCAAATCACATCCAAATTTAGAAAAGAGATTGTTTTTTGGTATTGGAACCAATGAATCTGGAACCGAATGGGGAATG
Source organism: uncultured Eudoraea sp. (assembly GCA_905479615.1). Taxonomy (GTDB): domain Bacteria; phylum Bacteroidota; class Bacteroidia; order Flavobacteriales; family Flavobacteriaceae; genus Eudoraea. Next base: position 2,052 of record CAJQNH010000044.1, on the reverse strand, counting down.
CGAAAAGAACTCCAAAATTTTGTTGATGTGTTAAAAGCAAACAAACCTGAGAAGGTTGAGTTTAAACATCAAGAAATGCTAAATGAAGGTCATATGTCTTCTACTTTATTATCAAATTACTATGGCTTGAAATTCATTTTTTCTGATATGGAAGTACCCGATTCGCTAATGGATAATTATAGTGATGAAAAATTCTTGAAACATGAAGAAATGATTATGTCTAAATATGGAAAGGAAGCAAAGCAATCGGCAGAAGCTTACGTTCAAATAGCGTCTAGTTTGATGAATGACAAAAATCTATCGGAAGCCATTACAGTAATAAAAAGAAGTGTAGAAGCCTACTCTTTTGACGTTGGATTATTGAATTTTTTAGCATCAACTTATGAAAAAAATGAAAATATTGAAATGGCAATATCAACATATAAAGAAGCAATAAAAATATCAGAAAAATATAATTATGGGCGAGAAGAAGAATTTAAAGTTATTATTAAAAGATTGAAAGATAACTAACCTTTATAGCTAATTAAATCAGACGCATTGCAATTCATTAAAACCTTGAAATTATCGAAATCACAAAAACAAGAAATCTGTGATTTGTGGAATAATGAATATCCTGAAAAGTTAAATTATCGAAATTTAGCAGACTTTGAGAATTATTTAAAAAATTTAAGCATACAATCTCATATTATTATGGTTGATAAGGATCAAAATATAAAAGGTTGGTATTTTGATTTTATAAGAGAAAATGAGAAATGGTTTGCAATAATTTTGGACTCTAAATTTCAAGGAAAAGGACTTGGAAAGAAGATGTTGAATCTTGTAAAAGAAAAGGAATCTGAATTAAACGGTTGGGTAATTGACCATAGTAATGATAAAAAGCAAAATGGGGAAATTTACGAATCACCTTTGAGTTTTTATTTAAAGAATGGGTTTGAGATATTGGTGAAAAATAGACTAGAACATGAAAAAATATCTGCAGTGAAAATAAAATGGAAAAAATAACTAGCTTCAACAACGTGTATAAGCAACAGCTCAGATTATCATCACAAGGAAATTTCAAGAAGAAAACAAACTAAACTAATAAATCAAACATCTTGTAGGAGCTATTGCTCATACACACCACGTTGGCAACAATTAACAAATATTTGCGTTTGATTCATAATTGGTGTATATTTACACCAACAATTTAAATATTATGGCACGTCAAAGTATATCATTTTCTAAACCTAATGATGAATGGTTAAAGAACCAAGTTGAAAACAATGAATATTCAAGAAAAGTGAGCTTGTTAATGATTTGATTAGACAAGCTAGAAAACAACAGGTTCAGATTGACTGGATTAGAGCGAAGCTTGAAAAAGCTGAGAATAGTGGGTTTTCTAAAGATAGTAAAGAAGAAATTTTAGCTCAATCAAAGTCATTATTAAATGGCTAAATATAGATTAAGCAATCAGGCCAAAGAAGACTTGATTCGAATTCATCAGTACGGGGTCAAAAAATTTGGAATGATTCAAGCCGACAAATACTTCGAATCTTTTTTCGAACATTTCGAAATAATTGCTCAACAACCCTTTTCGTTTAAAGCAGTAGATCACATAAGGAAAGATTATAGACGATGCGTTTGCGGTGTGGACAGTATTTATTTCAAGGTCAATGAAAAAACCGTAGATATTATTGCAATTATAGGAAGACAAGATTTGAATGAATTATTATAGTAAAACTGTTGCCAACAAAGGGTATAATTCATTGTGGTTTTGTGCCACACCAAAATAAAAGTATAAATCAATGGCTGATTTCTAAACGGAATAATCCTACGGATGATTCCACAACGAAATCATACACAAAATCGTTGGTGTTCATTAACAATTAAAATGGCTAAATACTTAAAAACAAAAATGAAGATATTATTAATTGTACTTGGAGTAATACTGTTAGGTTTTATTATTGTACAGGTATTTGCTTTTAATAGCCAAAGGAATATTGAAACTTATGCTTATGTAGTCAATAAAAAATATGACAAATTTGAAATAAGAAGTTATAAAGCAACTTTATT
>CAJQNH010000043.1 GCA_905479615.1 uncultured Eudoraea sp. | reverse complement strand
TTATTGCCAGTTGCCTGCAATTCAACATTGACACAAGTCAAACTGATGTCTATGAGCTAAAACCCAAAGCGGTTTTCGATGCCAGGTTTTTGGTACATGCTAAAAAGACAATTAATATGAAGCAAAAAAGCTATATGCAGGTTTTTAATGACAGGCATGGTTTTATTGAAAATTGCAGTGTCCTGGATTTATTATTCAACGAAGGTACTGCCAGTCTTGATTATTTAATGACTCAAAACTTGGATTTTCTGAATGCTTAGATTCCTGCTTCATTACGGCATTCATATAATAGTACCAATAGCAGTAGGCCTTATATTTTTTAAAAATAAAAGAATATGGATTGTCCTTATTCTCCTTTCGGGTATTTTAATCGATATAGATCACTTAATTGCAAACCCAATCTTTGACTCAAGCAGATGTAGCATTAATTTTCATCCACTTCATTCCTATTGGGCAATCGCTGCCTATCTCGTGCTTTTTGCATATAACAAAACCAGGATTATTGGGCTTGCCTTACTCATTCATATATTGGCGGATGTAGTAGATTGTTACTTCTTGTTATTGGAGGCGAATTGAAGTCATAACGGGATAGTGGTCAGAAAGTCTCAATTCAAAGTTTTGATGTGTCATTACTTTCATGCTCTTATCCGCTAAAATTAAGTCGATCCGAAATGGAACAACCTTTAAGTCAAAAGTTTTTCCAAAACCAGTACCTTTTTCGTCAAATGTATCTTGCATTTCACCCTTGGCAATTCCATACACATTTGAAAATGGCGTATTATTAAAATCCGCACAAACTATGGTCCTGAACGGAGATTCTTTCCTGTGTTTATCAAATATTTGTACCTGCTCTTCCTGTTTTACGAAGGTTTTTTTCATTTTACCATAAGCTCTAACCATGCGTCTCACGCTCTTTACCCTGGATGGAGTAACGTTAAAGGACTGAAAGTGTAGGTTATATACCCTAATGGTATCACCTTTGTATTCAATATCTGCATAAATGGCATTGTTAAGAGTCTCTGGAAATTCAAGAGATCCTTCTGCTACTATCGGATATTTAGAGAAAATAGCTTGAACTGATTTATTTGACCTATAGGGTGTTATATAGTGATACTCATACTCCGGCAATAGTTTAAATGCTTGTCGAGAAAATTCTTGAAAACAGATTATATCAGGGTCTTGTTCATTGACAAAATCAATAATTTTATGCTTTATTAACTCACCTTTTATCCGACCTGTAAATTCAAAACCTCTGGTATTATAGGTCATAATCTTTAGGCTTTCATCTTCAGGAAATACATCGGAAGAGCCTATTCTCCAAAAAGAGCCAAATGTGAAATAAGAAATGAGAACAGCTAAAGATGACAGTAGAAAAATTCTTTTTTTTCTATAGCTCCAATAAAAAATAAATGGGATATTTATGATAAAAATTATTGGAAAGAACAAACTCAAAAAAGCTAAAGGAAGAAATGTCTTTACAGAAATATAGGTTGCCAGACATGACAATAAAAGAAGTACCGCAAATATCAAGTTTAAAAAATAAACTACCTTATCAAAAAATGATAATTCTCTCACAGATTAGTCATCTTTACCTGCCTTAAATAAAAAATCCTTTTCCGATTTGGAGAGGCTTTCATAACCGGATTTACTTATTTTATCAAGGATGGTATCAATTTTGCGTTGTTTACTTTCCCTGTCGTAATTCGCACTTGAAACGCCATTTCCTTTTGCTCTTCGGTACACAGTTTTTAAAGGTGCCTTTTTCTCTTTCTTTTTAAAAAGACCCTCAAGGCTTTCCAACATTTTGGTGAATCCTTCTCCGATATCCCTTCCTTTTATAAGCTGCCTGGCATACACATATCCCAGTAAAGCTCCTCCTAAATGGGCAAGATGCCCACCTGCATTTCCGCCGGATGGTATCTGAATTAAATCCACCAACACAAAGAAAGCTCCAATATACCACAACTTTACATTGAAAATAAAGAGCCTTACTTCCTGGTTAGGAATATACGCACATACAAAAATTAAAACGGCAGTCACACCCGCAGACGCGCCAATAAGCGCAGTATTGGTAACTAAAAGAGCAGGGAATACATTATAGCTTAATAAAAAGATTAATCCTCCTAAAATGACCCCCAAAAAATAAACGCTTATGAACTTTTTAGGCCCAAAAAGATTAAGGAATATTCTTCCTGAGAAATAAAGCATTATCATATTCCAAAATAAGTGCCAGATATCCCCGTGAAAAAAGGAATAAGTAACAAGAGACCATGGTTGTGAAATAAAGTCGATAAAATCTTTGGGTAATTCAAACCAGCGGATCAATGAATTGGAAGGCATGCCCATTAAGAAAGTAAATAACCCGTTTACAATAAAAACAAATACGTTTACTGCAATTAATTTTTCTGCTATACTAAGCCGTGCAAATTGATATTTTAAATTTCCCGAATTCATCCTAGTCCCATCGATTTTTATTATACTGATTTTTTTTCCAGTACCACATCATTAGAAATCCAAAAAGCGCTCCGCCTACATGGGCAAAATGGGCAATTCCATCGCCAAATATGGAATATCCGGTAACTCCTGAGAACAGGTCCAGGCCTATTAGTACAGGAATGAAATATTTTGCTTTAATAGGAACAGGTAAAAAGATTAGGAATAATTCACTATTTGGATAAGACATTCCAAAAGCTACCAATATTCCATAAATAGCTCCCGAAGCACCTACAGCCGGTGTATTATAAGCGCTTAAAAAATTATCTATAACGCTACGCGGCGCGTAATTATACCAGTCTGGACTATATTGGCCACCAGAAATAATTTCCATAATCTGACTTTCGACAATTCCTGAATTCACAAGAGCCTCAATCCCCTGATTGAAATAATAATAATTTACAGCTGAATGTATAAGTGCTGCCCCAATTCCCACAGAGAAATAAAAAAACAAAAACTTATTCCGACCCCACATTCGCTCCAATGGCGTACCAAAGGCCCAGAGCGCATACATATTAAATAAAATATGCATAAATCCGCCATGCATGAACATATGGGACAAAATCTGCCAAATTCCAAAATTCTCATTCCCCGGAAACCACAATGAAAACCACAGATACATTTGATCTCCATATAAATTGGTCGCCACAAAGAACAACACATTGACAATTAGCAGATGCTTTATGGCATCAGTTAGTCTTCCCATCTAAATAAATTTATTATCAATATCACGCTCGGTTATTGTAACGTAAATTAATTTGTTAAACGGACTTCGATTAGTTTCCTTACATGCAAACAATGCATTTACCAAAGCCTGTTGTGACTCAATATCCAATATTTCTCCTGTTTTTACAGCCAAAGACTTACAAAGTGCTTTTGATAATACCTCAGACTGAGTAAATCCGTTCCCATTTATCTCCATCTGATAATCAGATATTAATTGATCCAGGATAATACCTATTTCACTCTCATTAATGAGCTGGGGTATTCCGGTTATTTGGAGTTTATCCTGTGTAAAAGGACCGAACGCAAAACCCAGAGATGTTAAACTACCTTTAATTTCTTTAAGAACCGCTAATTCTGACTTCGAAAAAATGAGTGATATAGGAAAAAGCAGTTGCTGACTTAAAGTTTCCTTTACTGTAATACTCTTAAGAAATTTTTCATATAACACTCGTTGATGTGCACGTCCCTGGTCAATAATAAGCATCCCAGATTTTATGGTTGTTACTATATATTTTCTTCGAAGTTGAAATGTGGTTGCCTCTATTCCAACTAATTCCTCCTGTTCCCCAAATATTGAACCTGTTATAGTGTCAGATTCAAAATGTACCGTACTAAAACCCTCACCCTTACCAACTTTTGACTCCAAACCTACATACATACTTTCCCAATCCCCAGATGGTTGCCTAGTAAAGGACTTTTTGTTACCATTCTCAAATCCGCTTTCCTTAAATGGATTATAGCCAGGGTCAATAGTAATGCCAGGCTGTTGTGCCTGCACATTTGATAGCACATAAGGAGTGTCCAAATTCTGATCTTTGTCAAAATCTAAAACCGGACTTACATTAAACTGACCTAAGCTGTGTTTTATTGTTGATTTGAGTATAGCGTATAAAGTATGTTCATCATCAAACTTAATTTCCGTCTTTGTAGGGTGTATATTAATATCTATTGATGATGGATCTACCTCCAGATATATAAAGTAGCCGGGGCTTGTATCTGGTCTCAACAGTCCTTCAAAAGAAGCCATAACTGCATGATGGAGATATGGGCTTTTTATAAACCGATTATTCACAAAGAAAAACTGTTCTCCCCTGCTTTTTTTAGCGTATTCCGGTTTGACAATAAAACCTGATATCTTTACGACCTGAGTTTCTTCCTCTACAGGTACTAATTTTTCTTTTGTTTTAATTCCGAATATATGAACAACTCGTTTTTTTAAATTGGTAGAAGGCAAGTTGAATTGCTCACTGTTATTGTTATAAAAATAAAAGTGTACCGAAGGATGAGCTAGAGCTACCCGGTGAAATTCATCAGTTATATGACGTAATTCTACCTGGTTGGACTTCAAGAATTTTCTCCTTGCCGGGATATTAAAAAAGAGATTCTTTACAGATACAGATGTTCCTTTAGGTGTTACGCTTACTTCTTGGGATAACACCTTACTCCCTTCAATTTTAAGAAGCGTACCCACTTCATCTCCTGCCGGACGGGTATTCATTTCAACATGAGCTATAGCAGCAATAGAAGCCAGAGCTTCTCCCCGAAAACCTTTTGTGTCCAGATGGAATAAATCCTCAGCACAATTTATTTTAGAAGTGGCGTGCCTTTCAAAACTCAATCTTGCATCTGTTACACTCATGCCCAATCCGTCATCAACAATCCGGATCAGGGTC
>CAJQNH010000042.1 GCA_905479615.1 uncultured Eudoraea sp. | reverse complement strand
CAAGAAGGCGATTTATTAATTTTTTCATTTTTAGTATCAAATTAACCGGATGGGTCCAAAAATACTGCGATACCCTTATTGCTAACCTGGCCAATTATCAAAATTTTTGGCGTTTAGATAATATTCAATACAATAGCTATTATTTAATATCCAGGATGAGGAAACACAGGTAAATTTTAATCCCAACCAATCATCAAATATTTGATTTTCGCATCATCGGGTATTTGCACCTCTTCAATATTAATACTGGTATCATAGCGCAGACTTGCAGGTAATTCTTCTTTATCTATGGTGAAATACACATCGCTATTCTCAATAAATATAATTACATTATTTAAGGAGGTTACTATTTTCTTTATGACGCATTTATCTTTAATTTCCTTAAATGTGCTTTGTAGCCCAATTCCTTTTTCTGTTTTAAATCTGGGGTCTAATACACGTATTATCCCAATTTTTGGAATACTATCCCCGTTTGGGGTTAAGGTCAGCAAGTGCTGTCCCCCTTTTTCAAAGACTTTTATAGTGTTAGCATTGGATACTAAAGTGGGCAGCGAAGTATCCCTGACTATTGAATCATTGCTATAAATAGTTTCCAGATCACTTACAGGACTTGTTCGCATTAGTTTTCCAACTTGCAAATTGTTAATCAAAAAGTCCGGATCCCTTTCATTTTTACAATTTATTAAGATCAGTGCTATCACTAAAACAGATGTAAGTTGAAGTTTTTTCATATTTTACTATCGCATAACTTTTTTTAAAACGCCCAGAACCCCACGAATGAAAGTTGCACTGGTCAATACTTTTATAATCGGATTTTGACGTGTGCTTCTCCGGGTTGTTGTTCTTCTTGTGGATGTTCTTCGGGTTTGATATTCTTTTTCTTTTTCTGCCTCTTTTTCTGCTTCCTTTTCTGCCCTTTCTATTTTTTCATTTAAGATCTCATAGGCACTTTCTCTATCAATAACATCATTGTATTTTTTTACCAATTTCGATTGATTAATTACGGAATCTAATTCACTGTCAGATAAAATATCCATTCGGCTCATGGGGGCACGTAGCATTGTAGCTGCAAGGGGGGTGGGCCTTCCTTTTTCATCTAAAGCGGTAATAAGTGCTTCCCCGATGCCTAATGAAGTTAGTACCTCTTTGGTGTCATAATACTCCGAGACAGGATAGTTTTCGGCGGTTAACTTAATAGCTTTGCGATCTCTGGCTGTAAAGGCTCTCAGGGCATGTTGTACTTTCAGGCCTAATTGGGCGAGTACTGCATTGGGCACATCTGTTGGATTCTGTGTAACAAAATAAAGCCCAATACCTTTAGAACGAATTAGTTTTACAATACTTTCTATCTGGTCCAATAAGGCATCTGAAGCTTCTTTAAAAATTAAATGGGCCTCGTCTATAAAGAAAATCAGCTCGGGTCTGTCACTGTCTCCCTGCTCGGGGAATGTGGAATATATTTCCGCCAATAAACTCAGCATAAATGTGCTGAATAATTTAGGTCTGTCCTGTATATCTGTCAAACGAACGATATTTATATAACCCCTTCCATTTTCATCAATACGTGTAAGGTCTTCCACGTCAAAGGATTTCTCCCCAAAAAACAAATCGGCTCCCTGTTGTTCCAATTCTATGATTTTCCTTAAAATAGTTCCTGTTGAGCTTGTTGAAATTCTCCCATATTCCTTTGCAAACTCTTTTTTGCCAGACCCCGTGGCGTATTGTAATACCTTTTTGAAGTCTTTCAGATCTAATAAAGGAAGTTTGTTATCATCGCAATATTTAAAAATAACGGCTACAATTCCTTCCTGTGTTTCGGACAAATCCAGGATACGGGAAAGTAAAATGGGTCCAAATTCAGAAACTGTCGCCCGGAGTTTTACGCCATCTTGTTCTGAAAGAGAAAGAATTTCAACCGGAAAGCTTTTGGGCTCAAAAGGCAATCCAATCTTCTCATGTCTTTCATCTATTTTCGGATGTCCGGGGCTTGGCTGAGCTATCCCGCTGAGGTCACCCTTTAAATCCATTAAAAGTACCGGTATTCCTTTATCAGATAGGTTTTCCGCAATTACCTGCAGTGTTTTGGTTTTCCCTGTTCCGGTGGCACCAGCTATGAGTCCGTGTCTGTTCAAGGTCTTTAACGGAATTTTTACGTGGGCCCCGGTAACTGTTTCTCCATCTAACATCGCCGCACCCATTGTTATAAAATCGCCCTTTGTCGTATACCCCTTTTCTATATGTGCATAGAATTCTTCTTTGGTACCCATTTGGTATATTTTTTGATAAAAATAGGGTAATTTTAACCAACAATAAAACCAAAATCAAATGAAAAATTATTTACAATTATTTACTATTCTCTCCTTAGTTTGGTGTTCAGCGCTAAGTGCACAGAAAGATTCAGGTATAACTTTTCACAATCCCATGAAGAAAAGAAACGGAGTGCTCCATATAGTGATGCAGTAGAAGCGGGAAATCTTTTTTTTCTGGCGGGTCAAATAGGAATGGACCATACTACCAGAACTATGGTTGCACCTGGAATTAAAACGGAAACGGAACAGGCAATTAAGAATATACAGGCAGTATTAGAGCATCATGGACTAACTTTAAACAATGTTGTTAAATGCACGGTGATATTGAGCACTATGGATGATTTCTCGGCATTTAATGAAGTTTATTCCAAATATTTAACAAAGAAACCTGCACGAACAACTTTTGCTGCGAGCGGCCTGGCCAGAAATGCGAAGGTCGAGATAGATGTAATAGCCGTTAAAAATTGAATTTATTCCGGAAAATACACTCAAAATACCGTCTTCTATATGTTATCTTTGCGGGATGGTCAATAAGGAGGTTTTAGAATTGGTAAACAAAGGGCTAATGCTCCCTCTCATGGAAGAATTTTATACCATTCAGGGAGAGGGCTTTCACAAAGGTACGGCTGCCTATTTTATCAGGGTTGGAGGTTGTGATGTTGGTTGTCATTGGTGCGATGTAAAAGAAAGCTGGAATGCCGAAACCCATCCGCCAACCGCTATTGAGAGTATTGTGGAAAATGCGGCCAATTATTCAGATACCATAGTTGTAACCGGAGGGGAACCCTTAATGTGGGATATGCGGCCTTTAACGGAAGCCTTAAAAAACAAAGAACTCAATACGCATATAGAAACCTCAGGGGCCTATCCCTTGTCGGGCATATGGGACTGGATATGTTTGTCGCCTAAAAAAAACAAGCTTCCTGTAGATCCTATTTACGAAAAGGCTCACGAGTTAAAGGTAATTGTCTATAACAGGAATGATCTGGTTTTTGCTGAAGAGCAGGCAAAAAAAGTTGGGAAAAACTGTATTTTGTATTTGCAACCAGAGTGGAGTGTAAGAGATAAGGTAACTCCTATGATTGTAGATTATGTAATGAAAAACCCAAAATGGAAAGTATCCTTACAGACCCATAAATATCTTAATATTCCTTAGGTTTTGGCCATTCCGTTCATGGTAATTGACATTAGCCCGGATTATAAACCCGGATAATAAAATAAACCTATATAAAGGGGAATGGATTACCTTCCTCCGTTATTTTGAAGATCAAGAATACACTCAGGATCCAAAGTGGGGACTGCTGCACCTTTGGAGATTTTACTTTTTTCCAAAACACCCATCATACCTCCGCCAAATTGCAATTCACCCCGCATAAGGCATTCTGCTACATTGCAATGATTTTCTGCATCCGGGTCCTCATGATTATTCACCATTTCAGAACCAAGATCGACCAAACCAAAAAGATGTCCAAATTCATGGTTAAGGGTTGATGTTTCCACATCAGTAACTGTAATTAGTGAACTCTGATTTGCGAGTTGGCGCACCACGCTTTCATGGATGACCATTGATGTGTTTCTATAAACTGCTCCAAGAGTCGCAATACCTTCGTCTTCATCATCGGAATCAGATGGAGCATCAGCAAAATAAATATAAATAGCAAGTGTCTCACCGTCATTATATTCCGTCCTGTTTTCGCTTTCAAGATCGGAAATCTCCGGTAATGTTAGTGTTTCTTCATTAGGCGAAGGCAATTGCCTGTATACTACCTGAATGTTTTGCTTAAAAGTTCGATTTCTAAGATAGATTTCAAAATTATTCATGGTCTCCATTGTAGGCCTGAAACCATCAACGTAGGCGGCTTCTATTAACAAAGTTGTGAACTTGGTATTGGAGAGGATATCATTAGCAGAAGCTCCGGTGGCTAGTAAATTGGCAGATTTGTCAATACCACCATTTGATGTATCGTCATTGTCTTTTGAACAATTTAAGAGCAAACCAATGGTGAGCAATATAATTAGTATTCGAAATTTCTTCATAGCATCTTTTATTTTCTTTCCGGACAAAATTACATATAAAATACAACGTGGATTTCAGGCTTCTATTATGGTTGTGTTCCAAGCCTTGCTAAATAGTCATAATGTGTACCTTCACAAAAAAGCTCACAGCTTAAATTTTCTTGCTCAGCAACCTGCTCAAGCCGGCTATAATCTATATACAACCAATTAAAAGGAACGCTTTTTAACCCTTTATACTCCATTGTAAATTCTACTTCACCATAATATTTCCCATTATCAGGGATCCAGTAACCACCATCATCATCTGCTTCAAACATATAAATGATATCACTGGAATCTACCAATATCTGCCCTCCGGGATTCAATAATCCTTCTAAATGATTTAATAAAAAAGGTAACCCATTTAACTGTCCTGCAATTCCTATCCCATTCATTAATAGCAAAATAGTATCAAATTTCGTACCAGAATAATCGTAGATATTTGAGTGTACTACATTTTTTACACCTCTTGATTTAGCGGTGAATACAGCACCTTCAGATTCATCAAGCCCGGTAACGTCAACACCTTTATTTTGCAAATAGAGACTGTGGCTGCCAGACCCACATCCCACATCTAATACGGTTCCCCGGCAGAGATCTAAAGCTTTTTGTTCTATTAAGGGCATAGCGTCATAATCCCGGAATAAATAAGGCAGAGGAATTATGTCTTTTTCTTCCAGTGAGGAGTAAGTTGTAATATCTTCAGAATAATTTCCTTTTTGAAAATCAATCAGAGCCATGCCAAAAATATCCCTGGTCATTTAAATTTGTAATTTTACCTGCAAAAGTGAACTTTTTGAATGGAAAGTAAAAACAGCAAACTATTAAATAATTTGAATTTATAGATCCGGATGAAAGAACAACTTAAAAACCTACCCAAAAGGGCAAAAGAAAAGCATACGGAAAACAAAAAGTTCTTTATCAAACTTAAAAAAAAGCCTCCCCAGAATTTGGACTATATCATGCAGGAATTACACCAGGCAGAGTTTAAAAAAACAAATTGCTTGGATTGTGCCAATTGTTGTAAGACTACCGGACCACTTTTTACAAATGCAGATATTGTTCGAATATCAAAAAGTCTAAAGCAAAAACCACAAAAATTCATAGATACTTATTTAAGAATTGATGAAGACAATGATTTTGTGCTTAAGCAAGTTCCTTGCACCTTTCTTGGAGATGATAACTATTGTTCAATATATGATGTGAGACCTAAAGCTTGTCAGGAGTTTCCCCATACTGATCGCAAAAAATTTCAACAGATTACAAATCTTACACTTCAGAATGTAGCCATATGTCCGGCTGCGTATAATATCGTTGAAGACATGAAACGGAGAATTAAGAAATAAGCAAATACTGCAATAATTTGTTTTAGAAGACCGACCTGCTGAAAAGAATTAATCTGAAAATAAGTAACTTTACTTTATGGAGGTTATATTAAACTATTTTGAAAACATACCATCTTCACACAGGAGTCTTATTCTGGTTTTGGGAATAACCTTTTTTTGGCTTCTTGAAGGAGCATTACCGCTTTTTAATTTTAAGTATAAGAAATGGAGGCATGCCTTGCCTAATTTCTTCTTCACACTTACCACGATCATTATCAATTTTGCACTGGCTTTTGTGCTATTGAAATCCAGTGATTGGGTCACTGCAACTAAATTCGGTATTATAAATTGGTTACCTGAAATTCCCCTATGGCTCTATGTCGTTTTAGGCGTTTTACTTCTCGATTTCATTGGGGCCTATTTGGCACATTATGTGGAACATAAGGTGAAACCCCTATGGATGATTCATTTGGTTCATCATACAGATCATGAGGTAGATACAACCACGGCCAACCGGCATCACCCACTGGAGAGTCTTATCCGTTTTGCATTCACATTAATGGGTGTATTTATTATAGGTACACCCATAGGTATAGTAATGCTCTATCAATCTTTGTCTCTTGTTGCTACTCAATTTAGCCATGCTAATATCCGCTTACCAAAAAAAGTGGACGATATTCTAAGTTGGGTAATTGTATCTCCTGACATGCATAAGGTGCATCACCATTATAGACTACCTTATACAGATTCCAATTATGGAAATATTTTCTCTGTCTGGGATCACATCTTCGGTACTTTCATGAAACTGGATCGGGGCAATATTGTGTATGGCGTGGATACTTTTCCTGACAAAAAGGAGAATGGAAGTGTATCCGGCCTCCTGAAGCAACCTTTCCACAAGTATAGAAAGCCTACCACTATGCCGGCAGATAAGTAGGCATTATTTATAAAGGAGATATTTACTGCGTATTTGTTTGAATTTATCCAGGTCACTCTGCCAGCTGTTTTTTATCTCTTTTTCGCTTAACCCAGCTTCAATTTGTTGCTGTAGTTTTTCCGTGCCAGCGTGTTTGGTAAATCCACTACGGTTAAAGACTAATTTTTTATCCTTGGTGTTATTATATGCATCAATTAACCACTGTAAAGATACTTCACTCATTCTGGGCCATGCAGAGAGATCCTTACCAAAGCATTTTTTTCCTATTTGCTTGGGGTTTTTAGAGCCAAAATTGGGTTTTGGAACATAGCTGAAATCATAGGCAGTACTGTCCAGGAAAGGAGCCCCATATCTTTGAAACTGACTTTCTGTACCACGGCCGGCATTAATATTGGTACCTTCAAAGAGCCCCAGACTAGGATAAAGGTTTATGGCTGCCTGGTTGGGCAGATTGGGTGAAGGTCTCACCGGAATACTATAGCTTGAATTATGTGTATAATTTTTGAGGGGTATTACAGTTAAATCAGCTTTGATGCCTTTTTCGAGCCAACCTTCATTATTAATCATTCGGGCATATTCTCCCATGGTCATACCATAGACCAGGGGAATGGGGGTGAGGCCCAGAAACCCCTTATGTTCAATTTCCATTGTTGGTCCATCAACATAATGACCATTAGGATTGGGGCGATCAAGGATTAAAACAGGAATACCAATTTCTGCGCAGGCTTCCATTACTAACTGCATGGTGGCTATGTATGTGTAAAATCTAACCCCCACATCCTGAATATCAAATACCACAATATCTAGCTTGTCTAATTGTGCTGAAGTGGGTTTTCTGTTTTTACCGTAAAGTGAGAGTATAGGAAGCCCGGTTTTTGTATCCGTACCATCTTTTACATGTTCTCCGGCGTCTGCCATTCCACGAAATCCGTGCTCGGGAGCAAATACTTTTTTTATTTCAATACCCAGTGATAATAAGGAATCTACCAGGTGTGTGAAGTTCTCATTCTCTCCATTTTCTAAGTTGTAATTCTTAAAAATAATACTGGTCTGGTTGGCAACTACCCCTACCTTTTTTTTTCGCAAGTAAGGAAGGTATTCTTCTGTAGAATTGGCGCCAACAAGTATGACTGAATCCAGCAGTTCATCGGCATCTCGTATTTCCAGGGCTGCCGAATCCTTATCTTTTTTTACGGGGTTTCCGCAAGCTGTTAGTATCAAAAGCCACAATAAAAATGTATTTTTGAATCTGGATAAAAAAGCCATCTATTGAATTTAGAATTTTTTATAGCAAAACGCCTTATTAAGGGTAAGGAGCATAAAATTAGTATATCCGCGCCAATAATAAAAATAGCCATTGCCGCAATTGCATTAGGGATCATAATGATGCTTATTGCTATTGCCACGGGGGTGGGTTTAAAACATAAGATTAGGGAGAAGGTTGCTGCTTTCAATGGCCATATCCAAATCTATAATTACGATAATAATGTTTCTGACGTTTCCGTGGTCCCGGTATCGGTGAATCAGGAATTTTATCCGGAATTTACATCTGTGGACGGAATTTCACATATACAGGCCGTTGCAAGTAAGGCGGGGATCATAAGGACCGAGGATACATTCGAAGGAATTATTGCCAAAGGAGTTGGGAAAGATTACAACTGGGAAGTATTTAGTGAATATTTACAGGAAGGGCGCCTCCCGGACTTTAAGGGAGAATTAAATACCGAGGTGCTAATGTCGTCTTTGATGGCCAGAAGGCTTCAACTGAAAACAGGCGATGAATTCTTTACATTCTTTTTAAAGGATGAGGACCCATCCAAAACTCCGAATCAACGAAAATTTAAAATCGCAGGAATCTATGATAGTGGATTTGAAGAGTTTGATGCCAAGTATGTTTTTACAGATATCCGTCACATTCAAAGGGTTAACAAATGGCAGGAAGATCAGGTAGGTAACTTTGAAATTTTCCTCTACAACTTTGAAGATATTGATATTAAAACTAAAGAAATATACGGTAAAACGCTTAGCAATCTGGACACCCAAAATATAAAGAACAAATATTTCAAAATTTTTGAATGGATTGGCTTGTTCGATTTTAATATCGCCCTTATCATAGGTATAATGATTATTGTTGGCGGGATAAATATGATAACAGCACTGTTGGTGTTAATATTGGAAAGAACACAGATGATAGGAATTCTTAAAGCACTGGGTTCGGCAAATTGGAGTATTCGTAAAGTGTTTTTATATAACGCTGCTTATCTGATAACTATTGGTTTGCTTTGGGGCAACCTATTTGGTCTTGGGTTTATCTGGTTTCAGGAGACATACAGGGTTTTTAAATTTCCTAACCCCAAAGAGTATTATATCGACTACATTCCTGTGCATATAGATTTACCAACAGTTTTAATATTAAATCTAGGCGTACTTATATTATGTCTCCTGATGCTTTTAATACCGTCTTATATTATTACAAAAATCACGCCTGTAAAAGCTATTAAATTTGAATAATAAAGATAGTTTTTTGCTTGCCCATAACTGCGGGGTGTTTCTATGAACTAACTGAGAATTATATGAATCGCAAACGATTCCTAAAACGAATTGACGAAATCTACTTCCTGAAAATACTATCTTTACATTGTCTATGAAATACGCCAAAAATATCCTGGAAACCATTGGAAACACCCCATTGGTTAAAATAAATAAATTAACAGCAGAATTACCATGTCTGGTTTTGGCTAAATATGAAACATTTAATCCGGGAAACTCTGTAAAAGACCGGATGGCTGTTCAAATGGTTGAAGATGCCGAAGCCGAAGGCAAATTAAAGCCGGGAGGAACCATAATTGAAGGAACTTCCGGTAATACAGGAATGGGATTGGCACTTGTTGCAGTGGTAAAAGGGTATAAAATGATCTGTGTGATCAGCGATAAACAATCCAAAGAAAAAGTAGATATTCTCAGGGCCATGGGAAGCGAAGTTTATGTTTGCCCCACAGATGTGGCCCCCGAGGACCCGCAAAGTTATTATTCTACCGCCAGAAGGTTATCAGAAGAGATTCCTAATTCCTGGTATGTAAACCAGTACGATAATCCGTCCAATACAAAAGCCCACTTTTTGACTACCGGACCGGAGATCTGGGAGCAGACTAATGGCAAAATAACCCATTTTGTAGTTGGCGTGGGCACCGGAGGAACAATTTCCGGAGTGGGTACTTTTTTAAAGTCAAAAAATCCGAATATTAAAATTTGGGGTGTGGATACTTATGGCTCGGTATTTAAAAAATATCACGAAACAGGAATATTTGATCAAAATGAGATATACCCTTATATAACTGAAGGTATCGGAGAAGATATATTGCCAAAAAATGTAAATTTTGATATTATAGATGGTTTTACTAAAGTGACAGATAAAGATGCCGCAGTATACACACAACGACTGGCAAAGGAAGAAGGAATGTTTCTTGGTAATTCTGCTGGTGCAGCAATTAAAGGTGTTCTCCAGCTAAAGGAAAAATTTAATAAAGACGATGTAGTGGTGGTTCTTTTTCACGATCATGGCAGCAGATACGTGGGTAAGATTTATAATAATGA
>CAJQNH010000041.1 GCA_905479615.1 uncultured Eudoraea sp. | reverse complement strand
ATGATCCAGATGTAATACAGAAACATCTTTTATTTCTAATACATTGTCTGCCACATTTTTAGGAATTGATAAATCCAGGATCAAAAGTGGTTTGTTAGTATAAATAAGTTCTTTCGAGATAGTAGGGGTATTAGCTCCGGTAGCTACTATTAGAACATCTGCCTTACGGATTTCTGTCTGTAAATCTCCATGATCCTTTACGACAAGATTAAACTTTCCTGCAATTTTTTCAGCCTTATCCTTAGTTCTGTTAATAAGGGTTATATGAGAATGATTCGTATGTTTAATAAGGTTTTCACAAGTATTCCTACCTATTTTGCCTGTGCCAAAAAGTAAAATATTCTTTTCTGCAATATTGGAAACATTTTTTAGAATATACTGAACAGACGCAAAGGCTACTGATGTTGCCCCCGTTGAGATTTCTGTTTCATTTTTAATTCGTTTATTGGCCTGAATGACCGAATTAACCAGGCGTTCCAAAAAGTGATTGGTAAGATCATGTTTTTTGGATAGGTAAAAGCTGCGTTTTAGCTGACTAATAATTTCAAAGTCGCCCAAAATCTGACTATCTAACCCGGTGCCTACACGAAACAAATGGTTGATGGCCTCATAATTTTTTAACACATAAGCCACTTCCTGAAATTCTTCAACTGTTCCCTTAGAATGATCACAAAGTAGTTTAATTAACTGAAATGGATGCTGCGCAAATCCGTGCAATTCCGTCCGATTACAAGTAGAAGTAATAAGAATACCATCAACTCCTATTGCCTTCGCTTCCGTTAGAAGTGCATCGGCGGCTTCCTGGTCCAAGCTAAATTTTCCTCTTACTACTGCGTCGGCATTTTTATAGCTCAGCCCAACTGTATAAAAAGAATTGTGTTTGGAGATATGATACCTCTTCATATATTATCAATATAGCTCACAAAAATAGTAGCATCCACTTAATAAAAATAACGCTGGAGGTACAATATATATCGCTTTAAGTTTTTTTATGGCCATTTAATTGAAAATGTATGAAAAACCCTTACTTTTATGGTCCTAACAGATGTTATGAAACATTCTATTTAGAATGTTTCTAAATAGAATGTTTATGAATCTAGATCAAACAAATTCCAAAAATATCGCTCAAGGTTCTTTTGCCGAAGTCTTGATTGATGACGATTTTTATGTTTTAAAAATTCAAAATGAAGGCTCTGATATTCAAAAAGTTATCCGGGATATTGATAGTAGC
The DNA here is from genome assembly GCA_905479615.1 of uncultured Eudoraea sp. Taxonomy (GTDB): domain Bacteria; phylum Bacteroidota; class Bacteroidia; order Flavobacteriales; family Flavobacteriaceae; genus Eudoraea. The sequence continues at coordinate 37,106 of CAJQNH010000041.1, read as the reverse complement.
TTTATTCAATTCCACTTTTGTTTAAAAGGCAATGGAAAATTTATTTTTAATGATGGCCATTATGCCCTGGAGGTTTCTGAAGAGAATTCTTTATTGTTATACAATACACAGTTAGACCTCCCATTAAATTTAGAACTTAATCCCATGTCATGGATGGTATCAGTAATAATGACCATACGAAGGTTTCATTCTCTATTTTCAAAAGAAGCGGACTATATTCCCTTTTTGAGTGATGATAATAAGGAAAAAAAATACTATTCCCAGGAAGGTGTTACTCCTGCAATTGCAATTATACTTAGCCAAATAATTAATTATAATCTCCATCCTTCCATTAAGGCACTTTATGTTAAAGCCAAAGTATATGAATTAATCTCATTGTATTTCAACAAAAGTGAAGATGCAGATTTAGAACAATGCCCATTTTTGGTAGATGAAGATAATATAAAACGAATAAAACAGGCTAAAGAAATCATGATAAGCCGTATGGCAGAACCGCCTACTCTAACGCAGTTATCGGAAGAGATTGGCCTCTCACTTAAAAAACTAAAGGAGGGTTTTAAACAAGTATATGGAGAACCAGTATTCAGTTTTTTGTTCGACTATAAAATGGATTTTGCACGTAAAATGCTTGAATCTGGGGAATATAATGTAAACGAAGTAGGCCATAGGATAGGATATAGTACCTCCAGTCATTTTATTGCGTCTTTTAAGAAGAAATACGGGACAACCCCAAAGAAATATTTAATGTCATTGGGAAATTAATAGTATCATTGGGAAGAATTTTCGATCTTTAAACCTCTATAAACAACACTTATGAAAACACTCGGAAAATTTATTGCCTTTTTGCTTTTTTGTATCTCATTTACAGGATCTTCTCAGCCTCAAATGCAAGAAGAAAATATTGAAGTCATAAAAGAAGAAATGGCTCAAATCCTGGTTTTTACAAAAACCATGGGTTATAGGCACAAGTCTATTGAAAAAGGCGTCGAAACACTAAAAAACCTGGGAAAGGAGAACAGTTTTGTAATTACACAAACAGAAGATTCATTGCAATTTAATGATGCCAACTTAAAAAAATATGATTTAGTTCTTTTCTTGAGCACAACTATGGATGTATTAGGTGCTGATCAGGAGAAAGCTTTTAAAAAGTATATTAATAATGGCGGCAATTACATGGGAATACACGCGGCCAGCGATACTGAATATGACTGGCCATGGTATGGTAAGTTGGTAGGTGCATATTTTACCAGCCACCCAAATGACCCTAATGTAAGAGAGGCTAAAATGAAGGTCGTGAACAGGCAACATTTATCTACCGCTCATTTAAAGGATACCTGGGTGCGCAATGATGAATGGTATAATTATAAAAATATAAATCCGGATATGACTGTGCTTATCTACCTGGATGAAACTTCATATGAAGGAGGTACAAACGGAGATAACCATCCCATTGCATGGTATTATGAATTTGATGGAGGTCGCGTTTTTTATACCGGTGGAGGCCATACCAAGGAATCTTATGATGAACCTGACTTTCAAAAACACCTGGTGGGCGGAATAAATTATTGCCTTGGGAAATAACAAATAAGGAAACGGAGGACTGCTGTTGCTGAAGTTTTTGAAGCTACCGATACTTTTTGGGAGAACTATGCTCCGGATCTAATTTCATATGGAATGCCTGCTAAAAAAGATTTTTGTGGATGGACGGGTTTAGTACCCATAGCAATCTATATAGAATATATTAATAAATAACCTAAATTAAAGAGCTGCGCTACAAGACTTCAGAACCAAATTTTTATAATGGCCTGGCCACCATTATCCCGGTATTCTTTTTAATCTTTTTCAAATATTCTACTAAGGGTAATTCAGATACTTCAACCTTTCCTGAAGAAGAAGCATGCAGCAAGTGAATGCGGCCATCTTTTTCCCTGATGGCAATGCCTGTATGGGTGATATCAAGCCCGGTAACAGAGGTAGTTAGTGCAATAATGTCGCCATTCATTATTTGATTTTCATTGGCCTCAATCTTGTCCTGGGGCAAAATGCAAATAGATTGGTGGTTAAGGTAATTTTCTGAAGCTTTAATTTTTTTGAAATTTTCTTCGTCCTGCAAAAAGGGATACAAATCCCTGTGTGTACTCATAAAATTAATGTCTTTCTTTATTTCTATACCCCCTATTTCTGCAGTTACATCTTCCAACAGTTTTTTCTGTTCGTTGTTAACTATCCATTCAGAAAAATAGTGTAATCGGGAAGCATAACCATCTAATTTACCATCCTTATACCGGATGTTTTCAAGAGTACTGGCGAAAGAATCAAAATTCATTTTATCCTTCATTAATAAAGTGCTAAAGGCCAAAACGTTCTCAACATACGTAGTGCAGTCCATCCCCTGCAAATTAATAACTAAAGATTCAGATTCTCCTATTTCGAGTGTTTTGGCTACATATGGGGTTCCAAGAAATGTTTGACCAACGAAGATCATGGTATCGCCAAAATCTGATTGTTTTAAATTTTGAATTTCTCTAATCTTATCATCAAATGCCTTTTTGTCCTGATCCGAACAAATAAGTTTTTGGGCACCAAGTGTAAGAGATAATAAAAAGAAAAAAAGAGAAGAAATTAATTTCATGTCTATTTGCATATAATGCAAAAGTACAATTTAGAAGCCAATACTTCCATAACCGCGATACTGGTTTGGCCTGTAGGCAATAGCCCTTTTCCGATCTTTTAATATAAAGGTTTCAGTTACAAAGTTGATTGCCTCCTCCTCAGTATCCGTATCTGCCATCCGCAATCCTTCATTAATATAATAAGGAACTAGATTGAAGGGGGCATCATCTGCAAATACTACAATATGGACTTTAAAATTCTTATGATAATCCTGGCTATTTTGTGTCTTAAAATAATATGCGGTATGAGGATTATTCTTATAAATGATAGACCTCTCACCTAGGGGTATAACCTTATCTTTATTACTGTCAAACCTTCTGTCCTTATAGATGAGGGCTTCTGCCAAGGATTGTTCAGAACTGTATTGATGTGGAAAAATATCAGATTTTCCTTGACGCATTAACTTGGTATATAACAAAAGCCTGCTATTAATATCATAAGCCATAGAATTGATCACTGCCGTTGGTATACTTTTCCCATCTAATGCAAGCTGCGCTATATAGGTGCTTCGAATTTGTGGATCTTTTACTAAAAGGAGGCGATTAAAAAATTGACCCATTTCTCTTTCTCCGGCGAATGGATATAGTAAAACAACATAATCTTCTAAAATCTTATTATTCCGGAGCCTGGTATAGTTTGCCTGCCTTGTTTTTAATTGATTGTTATTTTGTTCACCCAGATGCCTTTTTAAGAGGATTTTAGCATCATTTAAAAGCTGACCCCTATATTTTTTATAGTAGGAGGGTTTCACCAGATCTTCTCTTTTTAGCTGTGCAAGAACGGAAAAAATAGGCGCTTTATATTCCGTTATAGAACTGTATTCTAACAACTCTGGATATAATCTCTTTGCTAATTCCAAACTATCTTCAAATGGTTTAAAAATATTCTTGATTTCCGCAGTATTAGATACCAGAGGCAAATCTTGTGACATAAGATCCAGTAATAGACTCGCGGAGGCTTCAGTTTTTTTCCTTGCAATTGACTGTAGAATTTTAATTTGTGCGCTAGAATTATTATATGATTTGGCATATAATTCCTTCATAAATGGAATAACCTTATGATGTTGCAATTCACCTAATTTCTTTATGAGGTAAGATTGTATATGCTTTTTATCATCATCAAAGGAGTATTGTGAAATATAGTAAGTTAGTGAATCTATATGACGTTTATCAAACAAAAGATATCTGTAACCTTTCAGTACTATACTATCATTTTCCCTGAGTGCGGCAAAGAAATCTGCTGTTTTATCTTCAAGAAGATCCCTTCCTAAAGGCTCGCCTTCCGGTTTAAAATTATCAAAAAAGATACTTATAAACGGACTGGGCTCTGAAATTTTATCGACTACTGCCTTTAACTGGTATAACAATCCACCCCGAATGATATTCTTAATTAGAATACCCCGGGTACTTGCAGTATCGGTGATTACGAATTGTAATTCGTGGGTACCATCATCTGACGTTTTAGTTTTTTCATTTAGAATATTAAACTTTTTGTCAGAATATTGTTTTTTCCGTAAAGCCCAAATAGAATCGATATTGGAAAATGTGAGATAGTCATGTGATTTTGTTATCTCTATCTCAATTGCTTCATTATTTTTGTTTTGATAGATTGTCTTTTTAGAATAGGGACTATAAGCTTTTGTTTTTTTCTTATTACTGAATTTGTAATTGCTGTTTTCAACAAATTTTGGAGGATCTACAGATGTAACCGTACTAAAATGCATAGCTGTATCCACCACCTTTTTGAATATTTCGGGATAAGACACCTCTCTAATTTTAAAAGAATTAAAGTAGTCCTCTGCGTTTATTTCATTTTTGGCACGGACACCCAGCAAATAATAATCCCCCCTTTTAATTACTGTTTTCAGGTATAAATTCTGACCAGTTACCGAATCCCAAACAGCTTTGGAAGTAAGAGATTTATTTTCAAAGGAATTGTATTCTGGTTTAAGCTGAAGGTCCTGGTATATTCGTTTTTGAATCTGTTTAAGCTCAAAGTTGTCTTCCTCAATAAAATTTAGATCGTTCAGGGTGGTCTTCTTAAGGAAATAATACGAATTGGTTGCAGGGTCATATCCTTCAATGTTGCGACTACCACCTCTTGATGTATTTGTAAATTTATAAAGCCCTGGCATGGATATCTCAAAGTCCTTGTAATCTGAAGAAATGAGCTTGCTTCCTTTATTAGGGGATTTAAACTTGAGGCTATTAAATATTATATCGGAATAATTAATGACGTAATCACCTTCTCCTCCCATTTTAAAAATAAGTATCTCCAGCGGGGTTATGTAAATTTGGTATCGCTGATGATCGCCATTCTTTAATTTGTTTCTAATATCCAAGCCTTTATATTTCTTGTTGATAATAGGTGTTTTACTTAATATCGTTCCTGGTATATTTTCAAACAATAATTCTTCAATATCCTCTATGGTGTAGTCTCCTCCTGCTTTCAAACTGGCATATGTGGGTATCCTGTTTACCATTAAATAGCTTCCATTTGCCAAATCTGGTGAAACATAAACTGTAGTAATTCTTTCGGATATCGGATATAATTTATTGGGAAGTGAAATGGTAAAGAAATTATCATCTGGCCCAAAAGTGTTATAAGAATTTTCCCTTATTTTCTTAACGAATTTGTCTTTGAGTTTTTGACCTTTTTCGGTAGCTTCAGAAACAAGGGGTTTTACAACATATCCTTTTTCTTCTAATAAGGCAATTACCCCGTGCGTACCGGGTAAATGAGCTGCCCCAATTCCTGCAAAAACTTTAGCTTTTTGCATAGCGGAATCTAAACTTCCTGCCATGTTCTCATTACGGATATAGAGCATGTTTTTTAGATAATGATCCGTATACATCGCTTTATCAATAGAATCTAATAAGCTTAAATTGCGCTCTCTATATGCATCCTGCATTAAAAACATCAGGTCTTGTTGCTGCATCCGTTTTTGAAGCCATTCATCCGGTTTCATTTTCATAGAATTCAGGCCAGCCCTTCCTACCAGTGCTGCTGATTCCTCGAGTTTCTCTAATGCAAGAATAGGTTTGTTAAACCGACTTCCTGCCTGATAGATGAACATATCCAAATAGGTGTCCTCCTCAAAATTTTGTGAATATTCATTAGTCCTGTAAAGGATACTGTTTACCAACCTTTCTTCAAATGCGAGGTAAGATGCCAGGTCTTTTTTTCGAGGATGTTGCAGAGCAAAGGAATGTGTATAAAATCCTTTGGTGGTGAAACCATATCCTTCTTTATGAGAACTTGAACCAAAACGTTCTTCACTTTCCAGCCAGGTTTCAGGATCAGATTCGAGAGCGATTATTTCACTACTATCCAGGGCTTCATAAAAAACATCATCTAATCGGAAAGCAATCTTTTTGCTTACGTGCATGGTACCGTATAAATAGGAAGATGTTTCCAAGCCGTTACCAGATATTTCCCAGAGTAAACTTTTTTCCGATTGGGAATAGCCCATCAGCGATAAAACAAGACAAATGATTACATAGGTTAAGCGCATTATTTTTGGTTTGTTTGGGGCCTCATGTAATTTAACGGAGGTTGGAATATTTTCTAATCTCTAAGCAATTTTGGATAAATTTCCGCTTGGAGTGGTTAGCTCCATAGGGATTACTTATATGGTCATCAGAAAAGTATTCGTCTTAATTTAACGGTGTTTCATTCCAAGTAGTATTTTTGTATTGTTAAAAAAAATAGCATAAAAAAGAATTATGAAGGGCGTATTACTAGTGAACTTAGGATCTCCGGATGGTCCTACTGCAAAAGAAGTAAAACCATATCTGGATGAGTTTTTGATGGATGAGCGGGTAATTGATGTGCCTAACTGGCTGCGTAACCTGCTGGTTCGTGGAATTATTCTGCAAACACGTCCAAAGAAATCGGCAAAAGCATATGCTAAGATATGGTGGAAAGAAGGATCTCCTTTAATAGTAATTTCAGAACGTTTTGCATCTAAAGTCCAGCAGCAAACAGATCTTCCAGTTGCCCTGGGGATGCGCTATGGCTCAATGAGTATTAAGAACGCATTAAAGGAATTAAAGGACAAAGGAGTGAGTGAAATATTACTGGTGCCACTTTACCCTCACTATGCCATGTCTTCTTATGAGACTGTTGTAGTTAAAACTATGCAGGAACAGCAGGTACATTTTCCGGATATAAAAATTACCACCTTACCCGCGTTTTATAAAAATTCGGATTACATAAAAGTACTTTCTGAACGAATTATGAAGGAACTAAAAAACTTTGATTATGATCATATATTATTTTCATATCACGGTATTCCCGAACGGCACATCAGAAAGTCGGATCCAACTAAATTCCACTGCAAAATAGATGGGAGTTGTTGCCAAATAAACTCCGTGGCACACAATACGTGTTATAGACATCAGTGTTATGATACCACAGAATTGGTAAAGGCGGAATTAAATCTGGACGAAGACAAAGTGAGTACTTCTTTTCAATCGCGACTCGCCGGAGATCCTTGGTTAAAACCTTATACAGATTTTGAGTTTGAACGTCTTGCAAAAGCAGGAGTTAAGAAACTTGCTGTGATTACACCTGCTTTTGTAAGTGATTGTCTCGAGACTCTTGAAGAAATTGCTATGGAAGGCAAGGAACAATTCATGGAAGCGGGAGGTGAGGATTATATTCATATTCCTTGCTTAAATGAAAGTGATCCCTGGGTGACTCTAATGGCTGAATGGATAAATAATTGGCATAAAAATGAAACACTTCCGGTTTAATACCTAGTATTCATTTATTATCATTGGAATTATAAAGGGTGAAATCATCTAACAGTATATGTTTAATTTCATAATCATTGCGCAATAATGGCGAAAGTCACCGCAGATCAATTAGGGACGGAACCCATAGGAAAACTCCTTATTAGACAAGCAGTTCCCGCTTCAATAGGCATTCTTGTGATGTCGCTCAATATATTAGTTGATACTATATTCGTCGGCAACTGGATTGGTTCTATTGCCATAGCAGCCATTAATGTAGTTCTGCCGGTTTCTTTTTTTATAGCAGCATTGGGAATGGCAATTGGGATTGGGGGCAGCAGTATAATATCCCGGGCTCTTGGTGCAGATCATAAAGAGAAGGCACTAAAAACCTTTGGGAATCAGATTACGCTAACTTTCTTGGTCACCATTTCCATGGTGGTTTTAGGTCTTTACTTTGTTGATGGTTTAATTCCTGCATTCGGGGGCAAGGGGGCCATATTTGATCCGGCAAAGATTTACTATACCATAGTGTTATACGGAGTGCCTTTTTTAGCTCTTTGTATGATGGGTAATACAGTCATTCGGGCTGAAGGGAAACCTAAGTCTGCTATGATTGCCATGATTATTCCATCAATAGGCAATCTTGTATTAGACTATATATTCATTTATGTATTTGATTGGGGCATGGCAGGAGCAGCCTGGGCGACTACGGCAGGTTATCTTATGTGTTTTGCCTATATTTTTTATTTTTTCAGATCCAAAAATTCTGAATTAAAGATTAATTGGTCACATTTCGGATTAAATAGAGATATTTTACGGGAAATAGGAGGTCTGGGATTTGTAACCCTCTCACGGCAAGCGGTAACAAGTATCACCTATTTGCTCATGAACAATATTTTGTTTGCTCTTGGAGGTGAGCCGATGGTAGCAGTATATGCCATTATTGGACGAATGCTAATGTTTGCCCTTTTCCCTGTATTTGGTGTTACCCAAGGATTCCTTCCTATTGCAAGCTATAACTATGGGGCCCAAAAGTATGATAGGGTAAAGGAATCAATAAAGACTGCTATCATATATGCCGCCTTGGTAGCTACCCTGGTCTTTGTGCTTCTAATGATTTTTCCTGCAGAGATTGCAGCTTTATTTTTAAGCGATAAACCAAATATGTCCGCCCTGGAAATAGCAACAAATGCCTTTGTATTGGAACATACTCCTTCAGCAATGCGATGGGTTTTTGCCGCAACACCTATTATAGCACTTCAGCTAATAGGGGCTGCATATTTTCAAGCCGTTGGAAAAGCAGTTCCGGCCTTGCTCCTTACTTTAACGCGGCAAGGATTCTTTTTTATTCCTTTAATCCTGACTTTGCCAAATTATTTGGGGGAATTGGGTGTTTGGATCTCCTTCCCTATTGCGGATGTATTATCAACCCTGGTTACCGGTTTTTATTTAAGAAAAGAAGTAAAAAAGGTACTAGTCTGAATTCTATTATTCCCAAACCAATGTAGCTATATCCTTACCGCCTAAAGTTATTATTAACTTTTCTTCTTCTTTATTGAGTTCAACAGTAATAGTCTCATTTTTCATATTTTGCAAAATTACTACTGTTTTATTTTCTGGAGTGCGATAGGCCACATTAAGTAGTTTCTCTTCCTGGTTAGAATCTATTCTAACAGAACCAGGAGGTACAAATTTTGAAGCATGGGCAATGATATAGTAGGCCGGATTTCTGGTGATACTATCACCTTTAATGGTAATAGCTCCAAGACAACGGGTACAGCCACCTCGATCTGTATGAGGTTGTTGATTTTCATCAGCTGCAAGGTTCCATTGCAATACGTTTCGGCTCCAATTCCGCGGTGCTCCAATAATAAGATTTTCTATATGCCAACTAAGATTCTCTTCAAAATTACCTGGAGCACCTATCCATTGTTCAGTAAAATAGAGATGTTTCTCAGGATGTGCATTATGAACTTTAGACAAGGCATCTATAGTGCCTCCATATAAATGAAATGCTGAGCCGTCTACGTATTGTGCAGCTTTTGGATCGTCCAGAATAGAAATAGGATAGTCTGGCCTGTCTGCGTTATGGTCATAAAGGATTATTTTAGTTTCAATTCCGTTTTCTTTAAAAGCAGGTCCCAAATGATTTTTTACAAATTCCCCCTGATCTTTGGCTAACATTAATAGGCTTGGATTATTGCCGGGATGCAAAGGTTCATTTTGAACGGTAATAGCATCAATTGTTATGCCCTCAGCTTCCATCGCTTTTATGTATTTTACAAAATAATTTGCGTAGGCTGGATAGTATTCTTTTATCAGGCTGCCACCACGTGTATCTTTATTATCCTTCATCCATGCCGGTGGTGACCAGGGTGAACCCATAATTTTTATTTGGGGTGAAATTTTAAGTATTTCCTTTAAAGTTGGTATCAGATAAAGTGTATCGTAGGCCATTGAAAAATGTTCCAGATCAGGATCAGATTCTCCTGTTGGAAGGTCGTTGTAGGACCAGGGATATTCATCCAGATCCGAGGCGCCAATACTTACTCTTAAATAACTCACGCCAATACTTTTAGGACCTTTACCAAAAAGTTCTTCTATAATCTTGCTTCTGGAAAGAGCAGTCATCTTTTGTAAATGCAAGGCGCTACCACCAGTAAGCGTATAACCGAAACCATCCATTACCTGGTAAGAAGTAGAAGGATCCAGGGTAATAGTTGCTCCAACGGAAGTGGTTGCAGAAATATCACTCTTCTTAATATCGGCTTCTTTTAATAATTGGGATTGGTCTAGGGAAGTGCGATATATTTTCGCTGTTGTTACGGCACTTTCTGAACCGGACTCTCCCTTACAGCCTAAGAAAATTACTGGAACAATAAAAATCGCTAGTAGAACATACTTTTGATTGAGAATATTGTTAAGATAATTAATTGGTTGGGATAACTTTTTAAATAAGTATAAAAACATAAGATTTACATTTAAAAAAGGAATTGGAAGACAATCACATAATATAAAACCCTTTATTCTTTAAAGGTTCAGGTAATTCTTTTTCCCCCAGAAGTTCCTTAATATTTATCTCAATAGCACGCGCAATGCTCGTCATAGCCGTATCTGTAGGTTTATTTTCGAAAGGGTCCTGAATGACAAATGCAATTTTCTCAAGCATAAAAAAAGGAATGGAAATTAAAACCAATAATGGAACCTCCAAAAAACCATAGATATTTTCAAGTGCCAGAGACAACAACAACAAAAAGATATAGATAAAAAAGTGCAGAACATTTCTGTATGTTCTGGGAAAAACCGTGTTTTTTATTCGCTCAGCCATGCCCATAGAGGCCGTAAGTCTCAATATTGTATTATCTAATTGTACTTGTTGAAAGTCATTTAGTGATTTTCTTTTGTGGAGGGTCTTTACATCGCGCCCGTGATGATCAAGCAGTGTCAAAGGCCCATGGTTATTTTGATTTATTAATATCATTTCATCTTCGGAAATAAATTCTTTTAGAAAATCAAGCCCATCCAGTTTTCTCAAATACTGTCCAAGCGCGTAGCACCAGGCGATCTGACGATATGCCATAGTTTTCAGAATACTGTTATCGGATTTTTCACTAAATTGTTTTAGCTGTATCACCAATGTCCTGGAATCATTAACTATAGCCCCCCAAATTTTTCGGGCTTCCCACCAACGTTCATAGGATTGTGATAGTTTAAAGGATAATAACAAGGCAATGGCTGTTCCTAAAAATGTCCCTATACTTAATGGAATATCCAGGCTGATTAAATAAAGTTTAATAACATAGATAATTACCGAAAACACACTTACAATGAGCAGATCCCATTTTATTTCCATTATCCAATACCGCAATGGGATTCTCTTCTCTAATATCATAAACTATTCTATAAAATTTTATTGCATCTATTAATCTCCCGTTTTCGGTTGTATTGTTACCAATTTGGCTTACCTATAAGCTTTTAATCTATCAGAAAGATTACTCTGAGCTAAAATTAGCGATTATTTCTGCATGTTATATTCAAATCACGTGTAAATAGTAGCTTTTATTATATAAAAAGTACACTTAATAAGTTTATCCGGAAAAAAAATCTGTTCTAAAATTCATTTTCAATTCCCTACATTTTCCCTACATTTAGACGGACTAATTCTAACAAAATAATATGAAAATCATATCGGCAAAGACCGGCTTAATACTTTTGGCGGCTCTCCTTTTCATTTCTTTTGCAAAAGCTCAAAAAAAACGCAATAACACCAATACACAAATTGGATACCCTGAAGCACTATATTCAAGCCTTGAATATAGATTGGTAGGCCCATTTCGCGGCGGGAGATCTGCGGCGGTTACGGGAGTGCCCGGAGAGCCAAATCTATTTTATTTTGGCTCAACCGGAGGTGGTGTTTGGAAAACAACAGATGGTGGCAGGAGTTGGAAAAATATTTCAGATGGATTTTTTGGAGGCAGCATTGGCGCAGTGGAAGTAGCGAAAAGTGATCCTAATGTAATTTACGTTGGCGGTGGTGAAAAAACTTTACGGGGGAATGTATCTTCTGGTTATGGTGTCTGGAAAACTGAGGATGCAGGTAAGACATGGAAGTCTGTAGGCCTTCAAAAAAGCAGGCACGTTCCGCGTATCCGGATTCATCCAAATAACCCGGATATAGTATACGCTGCCGTATTGGGGAATATTTATAAACCTACTAAGGACCGTGGTATTTACAAGAGTACAGATGGGGGTATTACCTGGCGTAACACCCTTTTTGTAAATGAGCAAGCAGGCGCGGTTGACCTGGTCATGGATCCTAACAATCCAAGAATTTTGTTTGCTTCTACATGGAGAGCCAAAAGGACACCTTATAGCTTAAGCAGTGGCGGGGATGGCTCTGCGTTATGGAAAAGTACAGATAGCGGAGAAACCTGGAGTGAGGTTTCAAAAAACGAAGGGTTCCCAGCGGATACCTTGGGAATTATAGGTGTAACGATATCCCCTAAAAATTCTGAACGCGTTTGGGCTATCGTTGAGCAAAAGGAAAAAGGAGGTCTTTATAGAAGTGAAGACGGAGGTAAAAAATGGACACAGCTTAACAGTGAAAGAAAGTTAAGACAAAGGGCATGGTATTATACCAGATTGTACGCCGATACAGAAGACGAAGATGTTGTTTATGTTTTAAATGTACGTTACCATAAATCTACAGACGGCGGCAAGTCTTTTAACACTTTCAATGCACCGCATGGAGATCATCACGACTTATGGATAGCACCTGAAAACTCAAAACGCATGATTATTGGGGATGATGGCGGAGCTCAGATTTCATATGATGGAGGTGAAACGTGGAGTAGTTATTACAATCAACCTACAGCTCAGTTTTACAGGGTTACCACTGATAACAATTTTCCATTTCGAATCTATGCGGCCCAACAGGATAATTCAACAATCCGTATTGAACATCGAAGTGATGGTGGAAGTATTAGTGATGATGATTGGGAAGAAACCGCCGGGGGTGAATCGGCACACATTGCCGTAGACCCTTTAAATAATGACATTGTTTATGGTGGAAGCTACGGAGGTTTTTTAACAAGGGTGAATCACAAAACCGGAACCGTTCGCGGAGTGAATGTTTGGCCCGACAATCCAATGGGCTATGGTGCCGAAGGAATGAAGTACCGTTTTCAATGGAATTTCCCTATTATTTTTAGTAAACATAATCCAAAGAAACTATACACCTTTTCCAATCACGTTCATGTAAGTGAGAATGAGGGAGAGAGCTGGAAACTTTTAAGTGGGGATTTAACCAGAAATGACCCGGATAAACTTCTCTCAAGCGGGGGACCAATTACACAGGACAATACCGGAGTTGAGTATTATTGCACCATTTTTGCAGCAAATGAAAGTCCACTTAAAGAAGGCCTGCTTTGGGTGGGGAGTGATGACGGACTTATTCATATATCCCGCAATGGGGGTGAAAGTTGGGAAAATGTCACGCCTTCCGGCATGCCCGAATGGAGTATGATAAACAGTATTGAGCCTTCGGCTTTTGATGAAGGAACTTGTTATGTAGCTGCTACACGCTATAAGTTGGGTGACTTTGAACCGTACTTATACAAAACCACTGATTTTGGAAAAACCTGGATAAAAATAACGAACGGTATAAATAAAGAGCACTTTACCCGGGTTCTCAGGGAAGACTCAAAAAGAAGGGGTCTCCTATATGCGGGAACAGAAACCGGGATGTATATTAGTTTTAATGACGGGCAAAACTGGCAGGCTTTTCAACTTAATTTACCCATAGTTCCTGTAACGGATCTTACTATCAAGGATGATAACCTTATTGTAGCAACCCAGGGGCGCAGTCTATGGATTATAGACGACCTTACGGTACTGCATCAACTTGATACGGCGAAAAAAAATGCCGCTACAGTGCTTTTTAAGCCAAAAGACGCATACAGGACCAAAGGGCGGGCAGCAAGTAAACCTTCTAAAACGGAAGGGCAAAACCATCCGGGAGGCGTAGTGACTCAATTTTACCTAAAAGACTGGGATAAGAAAGATAGTATTGCGCTAACTTACACGTCTATGTCGGGCGATACTCTGGCTAATTTTAGCACTTATAGTGATAAAAAGGATAAAAAGTTAAAAGTTAAAAAAGAAGGGAATACTCATGTTTGGGATACGCGAGGTAAAGGAGCGGAAAAACTGGATGGCATGATTTTATGGTCGGCCAATTTGGATGGTGCAAAGGCAGTTCCCGGATCTTATAAAGTTTATTTGAACAGAAATGGTACGGACATATCCGAAACCTTTACTATTTTGCCCGATCCTAGAGCAGAAGTTTCTGTGGCAGATATGCAAAAGCAATACGATTTTGTCAGCGACATAAATTTAACAGTTGATAATGCACATCAATCCATAAAAAAAATTAGAAAAATCACTTCCCAGTTAGATGCTTTTACGAAACAGTATAAGGGAATTTCCACAACAAAGGATTTGGTGGAAAAAGCCAATGAAATGAAAAAGGGTTTTGAAGAGATTGAAAAGGCATTATATCAAACTAAAAATCGAAGCGGACAAGATCCTTTAAATTTCCCAATTAGGCTTACTAACAAATTGGCACATTTGAATAGTTTGGTCTCCTTAGATGATTTTCCGCCAACTGAGCAGGATATTGCCGTAAAAAATGAATTGACTACAAATATCAAGACACAGCTTAAGGCCTTTGATACAATGGTTGATAAGGAAATCAAAGAATTCAATAAGGCCTTTAATGATTTAAACCTGAATTACTTATTCATAGAAGATTAGATATTAATAAGAAATACCATACCATAATGATAAAGAATATATATATACTGCTTGTTCTTGTATTTGTTGTTAGCCTGGGCCTTGCTCAGGATTCAGAAACTTATTTTGAACCCCTTAAATATCGGAATATCGGTCCTTTTCGTGGAGGCAGATCTGTTACTTCGGTTGGAGTTATAGGAGATCCTTTAACTTATTATATGGGCACTACAGGAGGCGGTCTTTGGAAGACTTCCGATGCCGGTCAACGTTGGGAGAATATTTCCGATGGCTTTTTTGAAACTGGTTCTGTAGGTGCAGTTGCTGTCTCAGCCACTGACCCAAATGTTGTTTACTGTGGTATGGGAGAACACGCACCAAGAGGTGTTATGACCTCATATGGAGATGGAGTTTATAAATCTACAGATGCAGGAAAAACGTGGAGAAAGGTGGGACTGAGTAAAACTCAGCATATTTCGCGTATTGTAATTCATCCTAAGAATCCGGATATTGTATATGTAGCGGCTCAGGGAGCACTTTATGGCCCTAATGAAGAACGCGGAATTTACAAATCTATTGATGGTGGAGATAGCTGGGAGAAAGTCTTATTTGTAAATACACTTACAGGATGTTCAGAACTCTCAATGGATCCCAGTACACCTGAGGTGCTTTACGCCGCGATGTGGCATCATCAGAGGAAACCAAATATCGTTATTAGCGGGGGACCTGGAAGTGGGTTGTATAAATCTGTTGATGGAGGAGAAAATTGGTTCGAAATACATGAAGGTCTGCCAGAAGAAAAGGGCAAGATGGCTATCGCCGTAAGCCCGGCCAATTCTAATAAAGTCTATGCATTAATTGAGAGTGATTCTGAGCAAGATAAAGGAGGATTGTTCGTCTCTGAGAATGCCGGAAGTTCATGGACCATGGTTAGTGGTGATAACAGATTGGTGCAACGCGCCTGGTACTATATTGAAGTATTTCCAGATCCTAATGATGAAAATACTGTATATGTTATGAGTGCTTCTGCATTTAGATCTATTGACGGCGGAAAATCATGGGAATTGATAACGGGAACTCATGGTGATTACCATGATCTCTGGATCAATCCCGACAATTCAAAAAACATGGTTATTGCCGATGATGGTGGCGCTGCAATCACTTATAATAATGGCAAAACATGGTCTACCCAGGATATTATGCCCACTGCTCAAATCTACCGTATAAATACCGACAGGCTTTTTCCGTATAACATCTATGGCGGACAACAAGACAATTCCTCTGTAAAAATAGCCAGTCTTTCATTAGGCCGGCGGGAAATTTCTGAACGCGATTGGACTTATGCTGCAGGTGGTGAAAGTGCTTTTCTTGCATTTGACCCTGATAATCCCAGATATGTTATGGGGGGCAATTATTTGGGGACTATCGAACTACTTGACATGGATACCAAGTCAGAAACAAAAATAATGGCAGCCCCTATTCAGTATTTAGGCAGAGCTGCCAGGGATATGAAATACCTTTATAACTGGAGCGCACCTATAATAAAATCTCAACATGAACCCGACACCTTTTATCATTGTGCTCAATTGGTTTTGCGAACTAGGGATAAAGGGCTTAACTGGGAGGAAATTTCTCCAGACCTAACACGCAACATGGACGAGAAGCAAGGTAAAGGAGGAGGTCCTTATACCGTTGAGGCAGTAGGGGCTGAAAATTATGGCACAATAGCGCATATTATTGAATCACCCCATGAGAAGGGAGTGTTATGGACAGGGAGTGATGATGGCCTTGTTCATTTAACCAAGGATGGCGGAGATACCTGGGAAAATGTTACTCCCAAGGGGCTAAAGGAATGTTTGGTTAATGCTGTTGAAGTTTCTCCACATGACCCGGCGACTGCTTATATTGCCACTACGCGATATAAGTTTAATGACTACACTCCTGCGTTATACAAAACCACGGATTATGGTAAAAGTTGGACAAATATTAGTTCCGGAATACCTTACGGTTCCTTTACCAGGGTCGTTCGGGAAGATACGTCACGTAAAAACCTTCTTTATGCTGGTACAGAAAAGGGGATCTATATTTCCTGGAATGGAGGAGGCTTATGGGAGCCGTTTCAACTAAATTTACCCGTTACACCCATTACGGATCTGAAGGTGCATCAGGGCGATTTGATTGTAGCAACTTCAGGAAGATCTTTTTGGATTTTAGATGACCTCGGAGCACTTGCCCAATACAAAACTCAAAATGGAGATTTAAAAATTATGCAACCTGAGGCTGCATACAATGGTTCCTGGCAAAGCCCCTTAAATGGGAATTCGGATAATTTTGATGGAACGCATCCTTTTTCCGGAGTAAACCCTGCTAATGGGGTAGTACTATATTATGAATTGCCCAAGATCACTGATTCTACAGAAATTTCTCTGGAAATACTAGATGAAAAAGGAAAGCTAATTCGAAGTTTAAGTTCTGAAAAAGATCTAAATTATAAAAAGCACAACGGTGGTGGTCCGCCTCCGGCCCCTGTTCTTTCTAAAAAAGAAGGTTTAAACAGATTTGTATGGGACATGGGTTATCCGATAATTCCGGGTATCCCTGATGTATATATTGAAGCCAACTTCAGGGGACATAAGGTGCCGCCCGGAACCTATACTTTAAAATTACAGCTGGGAGACAAAAGCGTAAGTACTACGGTTAAAATTATTGAAATACCTGGTTTCGAAACTCAGCAGGGCCAATATGCCGATTACGATGCATTTATGACGGAAATGGAGCAAAAGGTTACACAAATGCATTTGATGATAAATAAACTTTTTAGTGCTAAGACGCAACTTAAAGGTATCATAAATGACCTTGAAGATAATGTTCTTAAGAAGGCTGGGATGATTCTCTATAACAAGTTGAACACATGGGATGAGGATATGATACAACGCAAATCCCAGGCATATGACGATGTGGAAAACTTTCCAAATAAATTTACCGCGGAGTACTTATTTCTAATAGGTGAAACTAACAGTGCAATACCAAGAGTTAATACTTCATCCAGGTCTCGAAAAAGTGAATTGGACAAAGAATGGGAGCAATTAAAAGTCAGAGGGAATGAATTTTTGGATAAAGAACTTCCGGATTATAATAAAAAATTATGGGAGGCCGGCATAGGGGCAATTAGGTATAGTAAATAATGGAGGAATACTATAATTATATAAAAGCATTGCATCTAATATTTGTTGTAACATGGTTTGCCGGGTTATTTTATATACCCAGATTGTTCATTTATCATATTGAAGCAAACGATAAGCCCTCTCCCGATAAAGAAATACTTTCTGATCAACTTAAACTAATGACAAAAAGGTTATGGTATATAATTACATGGCCTTCAGCTGTTTTATGTACAATATTTGCTTTCTGGTTGTTGTTGTTAATACCAGCCTGGTTAGATCAACCATGGATGCTTATTAAGTTGTTCTTTGTAGTATTACTAATTGCTTATCATTGGAAAACACATTTAATATATCTTCAATTACAGCGCGATGAAATAAAGTATACTTCCAATTTTATGCGTATTTGGAATGAAGGCGCCACCGTGATACTGTTTGCGGTTACTTTTTTGGTTATATTAAAGGGTACTTTCAATTGGATTTTTGGGGTATTGGGGATTATTGTCCTTGGAATTCTTCTGATGCTTGGTATACGATTGTATAAGAGAATTAGAGATAAGAATCCCAATGCGTAAACCTATTTTATTTGGGAAATTTGATAGGAGGCTTTGGCTTGATTATTGCTATCTTTAAACTCAAATCAGGAGTCCTTGCTTAAAAAGTTATCCCTTAGATCCCGAATTTTTGTCGCTATGATTTTACTGGTGGTAATGGCATCGGTATTAATAGCAGGGGTTACTATATACCAATATAGGGAACAATCTAAAGATTATCACCAGGTCCGTTTGGAGCGGAAGGAAGGTCAGATAAAACAGAGCATAGCTTATACGTTACAGGAAACCACTTATCCGGTAACTACAGAAAATTTGGCACTGATTTTTAAAGATGAAATTTATCGGATTGCTGATGTCCAAAATGTCAATTTCAATATTTATGACCTTAAAGGGAACTTAATCAAGAGTTCAAAACCTAGATTCAGAAATGATTCCATATCTCTTCACCTGGGATCAGAAATAATTAGTATGTTATCAAATACCGTGGACAAGCGTTATGTACTCGACGATACTGCTGCGGGGGATAAATATCAAGCCTCGTACACTTATATAACTGATGATAAATTTAAACCCATTGGGATATTAAATCTACCATATTTTCAGGATAACTCCTTTAACGACATGGAGCTCAAGGAATTCCTGATGCGTCTGAGTGCTGTTTATCTGTTTATGTTACTTATTGCTATTATTTTGGCTTATTTTATTTCAAAATACATAACCCGTTCTTTACAAAACATTTCGGATAAGATTACACAGACTGACCTAACCAAAAGAAATGAAAAAATTCTTATTGAAAACCCCGGGCACGAAATAGGAAAACTCATTAATTCATATAATGATATGATTGATGAATTAGAAATAAGTGCTGCCAAACTAGCGAGGGGTGAAAGGGAACAGGCTTGGCGCGAGATGGCCAAGCAAGTAGCTCATGAAATTAAAAATCCGCTAACTCCTATGCGTTTAAGTGTTCAAAGTTTTGAAAGAAAATTTAATCCTGAGGATCCCGATGTGCAAACCAAAGTAAAGGAATTTTCCAGGACTTTGATACAACAAATAGATACAATGAGCAGTATTGCTTCCGCTTTTTCAAGCTTTGCGGAAATGCCCGCTCAACAGAAGGAAAATTTAAATGTGGTAAAAATAGTTAAACTGGCATTGGACATTTTTAATGAAAAGTACATACATTTTATGGCAGATGAAGAGGACCTTATAGCCAAGTTAGACCGCACCCAATTGATACGTGTAATCACGAATTTGGTGAAGAATGCTATACAAGCTGTTCCGGAAGTAGAATCACCAAGAATATTAGTTTCCGTTGTTTCACAGGGGGATAAAGTAAAAATATCAGTTGCAGACAACGGTATTGGAATCCAGGATGGCTTTAAAGATAAAGTGTTTGAGCCCAAGTTTACAACTAAATCCAGTGGGATGGGCTTAGGACTTGGCATGGTGAAGAATATTGTTGAAACCTATAACGGGAGTATTAATTTTACTTCACAACCTGGAAAAGGAACTGTATTTACTGTTATGTTTCCAAAAGGAACAAAAAATTAATAAAATAATCACAGATGAACTTTGAAAATATCCTGATAGAACTTAATAGTAGCCTTGCAACAGTTATTATTAACAGACCAAAAAAATTAAATGCGCTGAACAGAGCAACAATCAAGGACTTAGGTAAGGCATTTAAGACTCTGGACAAGGATAAAACGATACGAGCCATTATACTCACCGGGAGTGGTGAAAAGGCCTTTGTGGCCGGTGCCGATATTTCAGAATTCGCAAACTATTCAGTAAAGGAAGGCAAAGAACTTGCAGCAAAGGGGCAACTGGCTCTTTTTAACCTTATAGAAAACTTATCTACTCCAGTCATTGCAGCTGTCAATGGTTTTGCGCTTGGTGGCGGGTTGGAGTTGGCCATGGCCTGTCATTTCAGAATTGCCAGTGATAATGCCAAAATGGGCCTGCCTGAAGTTTCTCTTGGGGTGATTCCAGGATATGGCGGAACGCAACGCCTGCCCCAATTAATAGGAAAAGGCAGGGCGATGGAACTTATAATGTCAGCCGGAATGATTAACGCAGAAAAAGCGCTATCCTACGGTCTGGTAAATTATGTGGTTCCTCAAGAAGAACTTTTACCGCTATGTAATAAAATAGCAGGCAAAATAACGAATAACTCACCTGTTGCAATTTCTTATGCAATAAAAGCCGTAAATGCGGGTTTTAAGAATAATGCGAAAGGGTTTGAAACCGAGATAAATGCATTTGGAAGCTGTTTTGGCACAGCTGATTTTAGAGAAGGCACTACTGCCTTTTTGGAAAAAAGAAAAGCAGAATTTCCCGGAACCTGATGCGCTTAAAATTCTTTACCTATCATGAAAATTCGTTTTATATTATTTTTTGCGGTTTTTACTGCTGGCCTTGCCTATGCGCAAAAAATGCCTATTTCCTATGATTTTGGAGAAAAGTATGATGACCGATATAAGTATTCTAATTTAGTCTCTATTTCTGAGGATGGAACAGGCGGAACTGTTTTGGTAAGATCCTACTATACGGGAATGATTCTGAAACCTAAGGGTTATTTTATAGAGCATTATAATAAAGATCTAGAGCTTGTTTCAGAATATAATTATAAATTAAAAGGACTTGATCTTATAGAGGGTTACTTAAGAAACGGACAATTATATTTATTGTTTTTGGAGTATAATCTGGAGACTATGTCATATGATTATATTGTTCACCGCAGTCCAATATCAAATTTTAATTTTACAGAGGAGAAGTTACTCTCAATTAGGTCAGATCAGGTACAACAACCATATGACCGCAACTATTACAACAGAAATTTTTCATCTGGTTTCACCACAACGGCATTATTTAACGATGCTAAAAGTGCATTTATAATTAGCACGCATTTTAAGAAGGGAAAGATAAATAAACACAATATTTATTTATTTAATGCTTCCCTTAAAAAGATATTTGAACAGGATTTTTCTAAAGAAATAGCGGATAAGAATTATGCTTTTGAAAATATAGTGGTCTCCCCAAACCTGGAGCGCGCATATATAATTGGCAAAGCTTATTTTAAGAAGAAAAGATTTACCGCCTTAGAGCGTAAATTTCAGTATGAACTTATTATGCTGTCAAAACAAGGTGTCATTACACAAAACTTTGACGGTCCTGGTAAATACTCCGAAGCCTTAAAGCCAATTCTTCGAAATGGGAATCTTATTTGTGTTGGTTTTTATGCTGATCGAAAGGATAACAGGTATAATGGGTTGGGGTATTTTAAATTAGACCCGGTAACACTTGAAGTCCAAATAAGGAAATACAATCCTTTTTCAAATCAGTTTATGTCAGACAAGTTTGGAAAAGAGGATGCAGAGCAGG
Organism: uncultured Eudoraea sp.; assembly: GCA_905479615.1. Taxonomy (GTDB): domain Bacteria; phylum Bacteroidota; class Bacteroidia; order Flavobacteriales; family Flavobacteriaceae; genus Eudoraea. The sequence continues at coordinate 15,302 of CAJQNH010000041.1, read as the reverse complement.
TAAAGAACCTGGTATTTAAAAATGTAGGCTTTACTCAGGATGACGATATACTTTTCAATGCTGAGGAATATTTTGTTACATCCAGCGTACAGGCAAATTCAAGTGGAGGCAGAGTACGGGTGGAACGTTTTCATTACAATGATATCGTGAGTGCAAAGCTAAATCTTAAAGGTGAAATGCTTTGGGCCAGAAATATTAATAAATCTGAAGTAACACAGGGTGATGGGGCCTATGCATCTTATTGTTCCTATACTAAAAATGATAACACCTATTTTTTTATAAGTAGCTCGGCTGAAAACCCGCAAGTAATAAATAATGAACGGGTAATTTTTAAACAGGGCTTAAGCAGGAATAGAAATGTCTTTGTAATTCAATTAGACAAAAATGGTAAAATGAGTTATGAAAAAATCATTGATGATAAAGAAGCTCGCTTGCCACTTATGGTTTCAAAACCTTTAATGGACTTTAATGATAGCGCGGTTTTGTTTTATGCTAAAAGAGGAACTAAAAAACAATTAGTGAATGTCTCTATCAATTAAATTGTTTCAATAGGAAATAATCCATAAATTTGGAATAAATCCGTATATTGAAACAAAATAATTTTATTAGAGGAAGAGGTGCACAGCAAAATACACCCAACAAATTTCTTAAACACATACACGAAATACAGCAAGATTTTCTCGAATTTTGCAGAAAGGAAGGGGAAGAGGCCATTCAAAAGAAAACACAATACTTAACTGTTTTTCCTAAAACAATTGTAAATAAAGTTACCAGTCCGGATGTCGGGATGGAATACTCAATGAATCCTTATCAGGGTTGTGAACATGGTTGTATTTATTGCTATGCCAGAAATACTCATGAATATTGGGGCTTAAGTGCAGGTTTAGATTTTGAACAAAAGATTTTGGTAAAGAAAGATACTGCTAAGCTACTGGAGGCTAAATTAAAAAGTTCTAAATGGAAGGCCGCCACCATAGTGCTTTCGGGAAATACAGATTGTTACCAGCCTGCAGAGCAGAAATTTGAAATTACGAGAGCTTGCCTGGAGGTATTTTTGAGATACCGCCACCCAGTAGGTATCATTACCAAGAATTCTTTGATCTTAAGAGATATGGACTTGTTAAGGGAATTGAATTATCATGGGCTGGTTGGCGTAAACATCTCAATTACCTCGCTCTCCGAAAATACGCGAAGAATTTTAGAACCCAGAACAACAACTATTAAAAAACGTCTTGAAACAATTGCCATTTTAGCTGAGAATAAAATCCCGGTTAATGCCATGCTGGCTCCAATTATTCCGGGCATAAACAGCCATGAAATTATAAATTTAGCAAAGGCGGCTGCTGACCATGGTGCGTCTTCTTTTGCTTATACTATAGTTAGATTGAATGGCGCCATTGGTCTTATTTTTACCGATTGGATAAGGAAGGCTATGCCTGATAGGGCAGAAAAGGTATTGAGCCTTATAGCATCATGTCATGGGGGCACATTAAATGACAGTAGATTTGGTTTGCGAAGCAAGGGTGAAGGCCATATTGCATATCAAATACAGGAAATGGCCAAATTGGCTAAATTGAGATATTATAAGGGAAGATCATTTCCTAAATTAAACAGGGAATTACACGAACAATATAAACTGGGTCAATGGAAACTATTCAACTAAACCCGGTTTTTGTTGTTTTTTATCAAAAAAGATAAGAAAAATTACTTCTTAACTAAGTTCCCAGCCCTTACGATAAGTCCCCTTTACCCATTCGTTGGCTTTTTCGTAATTAGTAACCCTCATATTCTCACCATCCCATAGTATTTTGCGTCTCCCCGGATATATAAATCCACGGCCATTTTCATTTGGTTCTTTATACTGAAAAGATTTGATAGCCAGGTTCCCCATTAAAACAGCCTCTGTCAAAGGTCCGGAACGCTTAAAATCCGAGGAAGTCTCCGAGCCACCTAAACAAGCTTCCACCCAATTATTTTGGTGCCCACCGGTATCCCCTGTTATTCTTTTCAAATAAGGTTCAGGTGCATTTACCTGTTGCATCCTCTCAGAAGGTAACAACCGGGCATTTCTGGAATATGTATCACAAACTAAAATTCCTTTGGATCCGTAAAACACTGTGCCTCCACCAGTATCTCCAATTTTTTCATCATTTTTTAATTCATCAGGCAGATCAGGCATTAAACCCCCATCATACCAGTTTAAGGCAATATCACCATGTTCAGCGGTATTAAATTTAAGCCTAACCAAAGAAGAAGCAGGACAGGATTTACTATAATCCGCTTCAATAAAATCGCCTACCCAATTCGTAGTACAACTAGCTTCAGCCTCAGTAGGATACCCGAGGTCCAGCACTCCAAAAGGAGTTTCCATGATATGACAACCCATATCACCTAATGCCCCGGTTCCAAAATCCCACCAGCCACGCCATTTAAAAGGAAGATAGGATTCATTATAATCACGCATTGACGCAGGACCCAACCATAAATCCCAATCGAGTCCTTGTGGAATTGGATCTATTTGGGTAGGTACCGGAACTCCCTGTGGCCATACGGGCCTGTTTGTCCAGCAATCAACTCTTTTCACCTTGCCAATTACCCCGGATTTTATCCATTCTTTCGCCTCCCGGCTTCCATCACTGGAAGCCCCCTGATTACCCATCTGAGTAACAATTCCATTTTCCCGGGCAACTTGTGTCATTAAGCGGGCCTCCCCAATATTGTGGGTGAGCGGTTTTTCTACATAAGCATGTTTTTTCTCGCGCATAAAAGGCAAAGCAATAGTCGCGTGTGTATGATCTGGGGTAGCCACCATAATGGCATCTATTTCATTCAAATGGTTGTCAAATACCTTTCTGAAGTCCTTGTAGCGTTTTGCGTCCGGGTATTTCTCATAACTGTTTTTTGCTCTGCGATCGTCTACGTCACATAAGGTAACATACTTTACTTTATTTGTATTATCAAGACCGTTCATAACCCCTGTTCCACGGCCACCCACACCAAAGGCCGAGACATATAATGTATCACTTGGGGGCACATGACCTTTCCCTAAAATAAAGCTGGGGACAATTGAAAAAGCAGTAGATGACGCAGCTACTTTTTTGACAAAACTTCTTCTTTTCATAGTGGAGTAGATTTTAAAATAAAAACAGAATATACAAAAAAAAAGGACGTTTCCTTGAATAGTGAAGGTGGATGGTTAATTTCTACAAAATAATGTGCTTAATTAAAAACGATGTTATTTTAAACCTTCCCATTCCTGATAGAATTGGTTGAGGTAACTGACCATAACGTCGTGTCGTTTTTCTGCGAGCTTTTTGCCGGTAGAGGTATTCATCTTTTCTTTTAAAAGCAGCAATTTTTCATAAAAGTGATTAATTGTAGGGGCACTGGACTTCTTATATTCTTCCTTGCTCATAGTCATGTTTGGGGGAATTTTTGGATTATAGAGTTCCCTGTTTTTAAACCCCCCATAGTTAAACGCCCGGGCAATTCCAATGGCCCCAATTGCATCTAACCTGTCTGCATCCTGTACTATCTGTAATTCAACAGAATTAAAGGGCGTATCCGTCATGGACAGACTATTTTTAAATGAAACTGTCTCTATAATTTTTATGATATGCTCTCTGCTTAATTTATCGACATTGTGTTCTTTCAGAAATTCAGAAGCTATTTTAGGCCCCAGAGTTTCGTCCCCTTCATGAAACTTAGAATCTGCAATATCATGCAATAGTGCCGCCAGTTGAACTACAAATAAATTAGCATTTTCTTTTTTGGCGATATGAATAGAATTTGCCAATACCCTTTTTGTATGATGCCAATCATGGCCTCCTTCAGCTCCTTTAAACCTTTGTTTGACAAAGTCTTTGGTCTTTTCTAAAATTGTTTTACGTTTCATTAAAAAGAAGTTACGCCGCTAGTTATATCTTGTTCTACCTTATCGATTAATTCATCCGGATTTCCACTATTATTAAGCGGCTGATGTACCTTAAAGGTTAAATGTGATCCAATCCCATATGGAAATTTACCATAACGAAGCATTTTCCATGAATTATTGATACTTATAGGAACAATTAATGCAGAGGGTGCTTGTTTCATAAGAATTTTTAAGCCCGTTCTTTGAAATTTTTTCGGATGTCCGTTCCGGCTTCTGGTTCCTTCAGGAAAAATGACTGCACTTCTGTTGTATTTTTCTATATAACGCCCAAGTTTTGATATTTCCATAAGGGCTTGTTTGGCGTCCTTTCTATCAATAAGCGCAGATCCGCCATGCCTAAGATTGTATGATACGCTGGGTATGCCTTTACCAAGTTCTATTTTGCTCACAAATTTAGGGTGATGTGCGCGCATATACCATATTATAGGCGGAATATCATTCATGCTTTGGTGGTTCGAAACAATAATCAGAGGCCTGTCTTTAGGAATTTTGTAGGGATTGGTAAAAGTATACCTGGCACCCAGAACATGGGTACACCTTAATAATGATAAATTGAGAATGCTTACGCTTTTTTTATGGGCATTATATCCAAATAGATTAAGGCAAATCCATTGAATTGGATGAAAAACAAGCAGCACTATCCCAAAAAAGATAAAATATAATGCTGTAAGCGGATAAGCCAATATTTTTTGCATGACACAAAAATAAAAAACCGCTTCTATAGAAGCAGTTTTTTACAAATTTTTATACGAACTATAATTTTTTAAGGTAAAATCAGGTTTTATGAATTCAAATGAAATCTTCAATAAAACGCGGGAAAATTATGATAAATGTCCCTTTTATTTTAGCAGAATTCCTCGTACGCCTGCATTAAATTCTCAGAAATTAATTCTGCAGGTCTTCCTTCAATATGGTGTCTTTCAATCATATGTACCAATTCGCCATTTTTAAATAAGGCCATACTTGGTGATGAAGGAGGAAATGGAATCATAAGATTTCTTGCTGCATCGACTGCCTCGGTATCTACGCCTGCAAAAACAGTAATAAGATGATCTGGCTTTTTTTGATTTTCCAGGCTTAATTTTGCAGCCGGCCTGGCATTTGCAGCAGCACAGCCACATACAGAATTCACGACTACAAGTGTAGTTCCTTCTTGTTTTATCGCATTTTCAACTGCCTCTGATGTATATAATTCTTCAAACCCGGCTGAAGACAGGTCTGCTCTCATTGGTCTTACTAATTCTTCTGGATACATAAGCATTTTTTTTAATTGAATTATTGGCAAAGATAATCAAATTGCATTAACCTAAATGAAAAGCTTAACCATTCTTTAAGTATAGTATTCATTGATATTATTCTATATTTGCGCAAATTTTACTACTGATATGATTAGGTGGTTTGCCGCAATTGTGGGTTATTTTCTTTTTCGTTTACCTGGAGCTATTTTAGGTTTTTTAATTGGGAGTTTTCTCGACAATCTAAATAGTGGTTCAGGTTCAAGAACGGTCTTTAGTGATTTCACCAGGCAAAAGGTGTCGCCTGCTGACTTTGAACTAAATCTTCTTTCATTGTGTTCTATTGTCATTAAGGCAGACGGGCAAGTGAGTCAGCGTGAATTGGACTATGTAAGGCAATATTTTCTCAGCACATATGGTAAGGAAAAAGCCAATGCAATTTTTAGGACATTTAATGAGGTTATAAAAAATAGAGAAATATCGGCTCAGCGTATTTGTACATACCTGAATCAGCGTACCCGCTATGAGGTACGATTACAATTGTTGCATTTTCTTTTTGGGATAGCTCAGGCCGATGGGGCCATAAGTAATCTCGAGATAGAAAAAATAAAGGAAATCGCTGGTTACCTCAGGGTCGGAAGGCAAGATTTTGAAAGCATTAAGGCTATGTTTATCAAATCTGCAGATAATGCCTATAAAATATTAGAAATAGAAAAGGCGGTTTCAGACGATGAAGTTAAAAGGGCATATCGGAAAATGGCTAAAAAGTATCACCCAGATAAAGTGATCACGAAGAATGAGGCCATTAAAAAGGGTGCAGAGGAAAAGTTCAAGGAAGTTCAGAGAGCCTATGAGCAGATTCAAAAGGAAAGAGGGATATAGTGAGTATACAGAATGATGGAATTGCGTTATAAGACAATTTTTTAATCCAATGATTTTTAAAAGAATTTGGCATGTATGATTTTTGGTTCTATTGCAAACTTGGAATTAACCATGTATTGGATTGGGGAGCTTATGATCATGTTTTATTTCTCGCTGCCCTTACCGCACCTTTTACATTTAAGCATTGGAAGAAAGTAATTGTATTAGCTACGTTATTTACCATTGCTCATTGCCTTTCCCTGCTGTTATCTGCCTATGGCATTATTAACGTTAATGTAGAATTAGTTGAATTCTTAATTCCGGCAACCATATTGTTGACTGCATTTTTTAATATAGTGCAGGTTTTTATGGTCCAAGGTAAAAACAAGGCATACCTACTTGAATTTGCCACAACTTTTTTTGGTATAATACATGGCTTTGGGTTTTCTAATTACTTCAATATGCTGATGAGTGAAGAAGAGGAAAAAATTGGGCCTTTATTAGGTTTTGCCAGCGGAATAGAAATTTCGCAGATCACAGTAATATTTTCAATACTAACACTGGCCTATATAGGGCAAACAAAGTTCGGCATCAAGCGGTCAGTATTCGCAGTATTTATTTCTTCAGTAATTATTTTACTTACCATACCTATGCTATTAAATAGCTGGCCGTGGTAGTAGGTATCTATTTTATCCTTTTAACTTTAATAAGTGTGAAGGGTATAATTTCCCGGGTTTTATATACCAGACAACGGTTTTAATTAAAAATTAACCATATAAGGTTGTGGAACTTTCCCAAAGCAGGTATCTTAGTGCTTTACCAGAATTAACATGGGGCATACAAAGATTCTGTTTGGTGAAACAAAGTAAACAGGAAAAATACGACAAAGCTTATTTGAGAATGGCTCATGAATGGGGTAAATTGTCCTATTGTAAGCGCAAACAGGTAGGAGCTATTGTGGTTAAGAAGAGGATGATTATCTCGGATGGTTATAATGGTACACCTACCGGATTTGAAAATTTTTGTGAGGATGATGAAGGATATACCAAATGGTATGTTCTACATGCTGAGGCAAATGCCCTTTCCAAGGTGGCTGCTTCGACACAGTCTTGTGAAGGTGCCACTTTATATATAACGCTATCACCCTGTCGGGAATGCAGTAAGCTTATTCACCAATCTGGGATAAAACGTGTAGTATACCAAATTGAGTATAAAGATAATTCAGGATTAGAATTTCTTAAAAGGGCAGGTGTTGAATTGCAACACCTGCCTACTATTGAAAGCGCTGTTTAAATTATAATTGGACTAAATGAAGAAGCATTATTATATATTGCCAACAATCGTAGCCCTGGCTATGGCGCTAGGAATCTTTGTGGGCGGGAAACTTCATTTTAACGATACACCAGAGAAATTATTTACAACGAATTCTAAAAAGGATAAGCTTAACAGGCTTATAGATTATATTGATTATGAGTATGTTGATGATATTAATACAGATAGTATAGTAGATGTTACTGTAAATAATATTCTGGATAAACTGGATCCTCATTCGGTTTATATTCCCAAAAGTGAAATGACCCGGGTAGCTGAAAATATGAAGGGGGATTTTGTGGGCATTGGGATAAATTTTTATATGTATAAGGATACTATCACCGTAATAAGAACTGTAGAAAAGGGTCCTAGTTTCCTTAAAGGTATTAAGGCAGGAGATCGAATACTCATGGCGGGCAGTGATACCCTTTATGGGAAGAGATTACCGAGTGATGTTATTGTAGATAGATTGAAAGGACAAAATGGATCGGCAGTTGAACTTCAGGTTTATCGTAAATCTGAGAATAGATTGTTTAATGTAAATCTTAAGCGAGATAGGATACCAATAAAAAGCGTTCAGGCATATTATATGCTTACCCCTGAAATGGGATATATAAAAATAAACAGATTTGCCGAATCTACCTATAAAGAATTCAACATGGCACTGCGAATACTGCAACGTCAGGGAGCAAAAAAACTAACTCTTGATCTAAGAGATAATCCCGGAGGTTATCTGGGAATTGCAGAGCAGTTAGCTGACGAATTTTTACGGGATGATAAGTTAATCTTATATACTAAAAATAAAAAAGGGAAAATAGAAAAAACCTTTGCTACCAAAAAGGGTAATTTTGAAGATAAACCAGTTTATGTTTTAATAAATGAGCGCTCTGCCTCCGCCAGTGAAATAATAGCAGGAGCTTTGCAAGATAACGATATAGGAACAATAGTAGGTCGCAGATCTTTTGGTAAAGGATTGGTTCAACGAGAAATGGAACTGGGTGACGGCTCAGCTGTGCGCCTGACAGTCTCTCGTTATTACACACCTACAGGGCGTTCCATTCAGAAGACCTATAAAAATGGAAATAAAGACTATTATCAAAAATTTACAGAGCGCTATCATAATGGCGAGTTGATTTCTGTTGATAGTATTAAAGTAGCAGATTCTTTGAAGTTCACGACTCCCAAGGGTAAAGTGGTTTATGGTGGCGGTGGCATAATTCCTGATGTTTTCGTGCCAATTGGAACTAATGAAGAAGAAGCTGTTGAAAGTCTGGAAAGTCTTGGTTTCATGTCCAGGTTTATATTTGAACATTTAGAGGAAGACAGAAATAGATATTCTAATTACTCGGAAGCCGAATTTGTCCAGAATTTTAATGTGGATGACATAGTTTTTGAAAAGTTCGTAGACTACTCAATAGATCGCAACATTAAAATTAATTTCTATGATTTTGAAGATAAGATAAAACGCTACTTAAAAGGAGCTTTGGCTGAGCAGTTATTTAACTCAAACCTGAATGCAAAAATAAAGTCAACTTCAGACAGTATGCTACAGAAAGTTCTGGAATTGGATCTGCCCACAATTCAGCAAAAAGGAAAAGAATAGTTTGAATTTAACAACTAATTATCTTCTATTTTTTTCTGAATTTTTTTAGAAGTCAGATAAATTAATAGCAGCAATATAGCGCACAAAGAGGCCACAATCCCTATTAAGGCAACAACGCTATTTCCCTTCAAGGGCTCATCAAAATCAACAAGCGTAACATTGTAAGTAATAAGAACAAGTGCCAGGATTATAAGCACAATAGTTAATGTTTTATTCATCTTAGTTGTTTCTAGTTTTTCACCCCCTTTGCGATCAAAAATCAATACTAAAAGAGTTGGTTAATATTTGAAGTAAATAACTTAACTGCTATAGCTAATAGGATTACTCCAAAAACTTTCCGAATTATATTTATCCCATTCTTTCCAAGTATTCTTTCAATTGCCTTTGACGATTTTAAAACTATATAAACAAAAATAATATTTATAATAATAGCCACAATAATGTTCTCAACATAAAATTCTGCTCTCAAAGAAAGGAGTGCGGTCATAGTACCTGCGCCAGCAATAAGAGGAAATGCAATGGGAACTATAGAAGCACTTTCAGGGGCGTCGTCCTTATAAAGTGCTATCCCTAAAATCATTTCAATGGCTAAAAAAAACAAAACAAAGGCACCTGCCACCGCAAATGAATTTACATCTATCCCTATTAGTTTCAGAATTTCCTCACCAATAAATAAAAAGGCTATCATAATACAAGCTGCTACAATAGTGGCTTTTCCCGATTGTATATGCCCCACTTTGTTTCGAAGACTGATAATTATAGGAACGCTTCCTACTATGTCTATTACAGCAAAAAGGATCATACTGGCCGAGGCTATTTCTCTTAAGTTAAAATTCATTAGACTATCAAATTATATAAGCTGGCAAATTTACGTATACCTAATGTTTTTGGATCACAGAAGAACAAATATTTTAGGTATATAAAATTCAATAATTATCTTTACCCCTTTAATTTTAAAAGATGTTTGAAATTGGCAAAGCCATTATCTCTGATGATATTTTGGAAAAGGAATTTGTATGTAATTTATCTGCATGCAAGGGTGCCTGCTGTATAGACGGTGAGGCGGGAGCTCCGTTAGAGGACAAGGAGACTGAAATTTTAGTTGATATCTACACAGATGTCAAGCCTTTCCTAAGGGCTGAAGGAGTTTCAGCCATAGAAGAACAAGGAGCCTTTATAAAGGGCGCCGATGGCGAATGGGAAACACCTTTGATTAATAAAGAAGAATGTGCATATGTAATTTACTCCGAAAAAGGGATCGCAAAATGTGGCCTGGAAGAAGCTTATAACAATGGAGCGACAAAATGGAGAAAACCTGTCTCCTGTCATTTATATCCGGTAAGAATTACAGAATATGAGCAGCTTACCGCGGTGAATTATCATAAATGGGAAATTTGCGATCCGGCATGTTCTTTGGGAGAAGAATTGAAAATCCCCATTTATAAGTTTGTGAAAGAGGCACTGATTAGAAAATTTGGCAAAGAATGGTATCAGGAATTGGAAAAAATAGCCGTGAATAATTCTAAATAATGGGAATATGTAAAATTACCTTAGTTCCACAGGCTGCTTCCTGCTTATCATAAAGGTCCACAATTTCCATCTCAAACGTATTTTTATAATCCTTGGAAAAATTAGCCAAACGTTCTTTGGTAATATTGATCCCGACAGATTTTCTTTTTAGAACCTTACTTTCTTTGAGCTTTTCGGCAACTTCTCTTCCCACTCCATTATCGGTTATAGAAATATCTATATAACCGTTTTTCCCTTTACCTATATATAATAAAATGGATTTGTCACCATCTTTTGAAGAGAGACCATGCCATAGGGCGTTTTCTAAAAAGGGTTGAAGAATAAGAGAAGGAATTTTAACTATATGTGGATCAATATCTTCATCTATGATTATTTTAAACTGTATTTCATTGGAAAAACGAATATTTTCGATTGTCATATATAATTCTACCGTTTCTAACTCTTCAGCCAAAGGTATTTCCTTAATCGAAGAGGCCTCAAGTATTTTACGTACTAATTTTGAAAACTTATTTAGGTAATGGACAGCGTTCTTTTTTTCATTGTTTATGATATAGAGCTTTATAGAATTTAGCGAATTAAATAAAAAATGAGGATTCATCTGGCTGCGAAGCATACTTTGCTCCAGGGTGAGCACCTTCTTATCGCTTTTGAGCTGGTCTTGTCTGTATAAAATATATATCATTAGCGTAAACAAGGCGAATAATAAGGTGCCAATCAATAAGGTATTTTGATTTCTTCGAAGCTTTAAGTTTATGATTTCATTCTCTTTTGCAAGTACTTCTATCTCACTGTTCTTTTTCTCTGCCTCAGAACGAGAAATTAAATCGGCTAAATATCGCTTATTACGATCATTGGAAATTATTTCCTCCACAAGTGCCGCTTCTGTAAAGAATTCTTTAGATTTTTTGAAATCATCTTTATATTCCCATAAATCGGCTAAGAATGAGTATACCTCTTCCATCTCACTAAGCAGGTTATATTTCTTAGCTATTTCTAATCCTTTATTTAGATTTTGTTGAGACTCCTCAAACTGATTATTTTGCATTTGTGCCCAGCCTATATTTATATAAATTGCGGAAACAATCCTCATGTCGCCCAAATCTTTAGATAGTTCAAGAATGGATTCAAAAATTTGAAGCGCTTCATTGTTTTTTCCCTGATGAACATATATGTGTGCAATTCCGAGATTTGACTTGATGTTGATTCTTTTTGATCCAACCTTTTCATTAAAGACCTTGGATTTTTCATAATTTTCAAGCGATTCTTCAAGCTTACTCTGGGCTTCAAGGCATTCTGCAATTCCCATATAATTCATGGCAAGCCCAAGGAAATTGTCCAATTTGGCCTCTAGCGCTATTGCTTTCTTGAAACTGGCAATAGCAAGATCGTATTGGCCCAGAGTTCTATAAATATGGCCAATACTGCTCAGAGATAAATTTAAGTTCCTTTTAATATCTTCATTAGGCTGTTCTAGAGACTGAGCCAGATCTATTACCTTTTGGGCGCAGTCTAAAGCTGAGGGTATAGCCTCAGTTTGCCGATAGACGGTGCTTAACATAGTTAAACTGTAAATTTGAAATTCTGTATTGTTTCTTACTTCGGCAGCTTCTAAAGCCATTTGGTGTAGTTTAACGGCTTTGCCATAGAGTGCATAATCCCGGTAAGATATGCCCAATTGATTAAGTGCATAGGACTTGCCTTCAGGGTAGTTTTCTTTGGTTGAAGCATTGGCAAAATAACGCATTAAGCTGGTGTCCCGCTGTATGGGCTTAAGTATGACGTCTAAATCATGGTAAGTTTGAGGAGCTTTGGATATAAGACTATCGGTTGTTTCTTTGAAACTTTCGGAGTACTTCTGTGCGTTGGCATTATCAATAAAGAGTATGATAATAAGACAAAAAAAGCTTGAATAGTTAACAAAAACATAGGGAATAAGGGGGGTTTTAAAACTCTTTAGCATAGGTAATTCTCGAATTGATTATAACAAATCCAAAAAATCAGACTTTTTTTGACGGGAAACGGGTATTTTATGATTGGATTGAAGTACAACATATCCGTCGGTTTTGAGAAACTCCTTAATTTTCGTAAGGTTGATTACATAAGAGTTATGAATCCTGAAAAAGGAATCACTTGGCAGCAATTCATTAACTTCTTTTAATTTTTTAGTAAGCACAATCTTATGTCCATCTACAAGGTAAATAGTACTGTAATTGCCGTCAGATTCAGCATATAGGATCTGCTCACTTTCCAGGAATACTAATTTCCCATCGGTATTGAAAGTAATTTTTTTATGTTTTTCATTAGTATTAAAATTGATGAGAATTTTTTCCAGTTTATCTGCAGTATAATTTTTTGTATTAAACTTTTTAATTTTTACAATAGTCTCTTTTAAGTCGTCCGAATCAATAGGTTTTAAAAGATAATCAATCGCCTCATTCTTAAGTGCTTTTATGGCATATTGATTGTAGGCTGTAGTAATCACAACAGGAAAATCCTTATTGCTTAATTTTTGAATGAATTGAAATCCATCCATGGTGGGCATTTCAATATCCAAAAACAAACAGTCCGGGGTGTTGTGGGTAAGATAATTTAATGCTTCAAAAGGATCGGTAAAGGAAGCGACGACATCTATTTCATCGCTGAAATTCTCCAATTCCCATGAAAGGCTTTGAAGGGCCTTTTTTTCATCATCTACAATAACAGCTTGCAACATTACCTAAGTATATTCTTGTAAGTTACAAAATTAGGAGTACTACTAGTAAGACTTGTTGAAATTTGTATAGATAGATTAAATAGGCGTATGACCAGCGCTTAAACACTTAAAGATTGCATTCTAAAGAAAATTTTAAACGACTATAATCTTTGTTTTAAAAAAAACAGAATGTTAGATTTATAACAAAATAATATATAAAAGGCTAAAAAAGTTCATTTAAAAACAGAATTTGTAAGGCAATTTACACATAATTCCATACCAATTATACAAATAAGCGATGTAGATTATTTGTAAGTACATACTTTGCCAATTCAAAATTTTCGATATAAGAGGCCTGTTGCACGCTTGAAAAGCATAGCGAACTGATGAAAAAATGTGTTATATTTTTTACCCTTTTAATCTTAGTTATACTGCTTGCAGTTTTAACGGATAAAAAAGAACGTTCAGTACTTGTAGATGAAGTAGTGCTCGCCGGAAATAACATTGATCATCTTTTAGCTGAAGAACAGGGCGAAATATCAGAATTATGTACGGAGTAAAAACATAAAAGTAACTACCATGCCACATATCTTTATTAAATCCCTCAAGCCTGGCCTATGGGTTGTTTTGGCCTTAATTTTCACTTCCAGTAGTTCAATTGAAGAAAAGCCTGATAAGAAGATGTTAGCAGCGGGCAGTTATGTGCTAAATATTGAGTGGGAAAGACAGCTAAAACTTGAGAGGATACTAAATTTTGAAACTATAAAAAAGTGTTCTCCAAAAGGGAAAGAGTATGCCATTTCTATTGATGATATTGATGACAGAATTATAAAAGGCAGTATAAATGTAGTTTTTGAAAACCCCAATGACGAAATTGTTGGGTTAGATGGCGAGTTTAGTGCCTTTAGAAAATAATATTTGCAAGTAAACAATTGATTTTATAAATATAGTTGCTTAACGAAATTAAGTTCATTGAAGAATAATAGCAGTTTTAGTTTTTAAGGAACAAATAAAACTGCCAAACCATTATGTACGACTCGAGGGAGGTATATCTTTATAGAAAAACCGCTGCTTTAATGCAGACCCTTAGGTGAAATTGCTAATTGGATAACCATACCAATCATGTTGGTCATGAAATTTGTTCGATTTTTAGGTTTCGGGGGAACTACCTAGATCAGCAGACCCAAGCGGTAATTAAAATTTTAACATCTATTGAGTCGTACGGTTTGGCGGTAGTTTTTGTAAGTATTAAGTTGCTAGTCTGTTTTTTACCTTGTATTGTCTTAGCAGGAGACTTAATTTTTTGAAAAAAGCTGAATAATCTAAAATCTATTCATTTTTACAACAAAGATATTTATATCAAGGGGCCAATGGTATAAATGAGCTATTAGTAATGCCAAATTATTTCTAAGCTAAATTAAAACCCTTCATATTTTGTAGTTAGCTCAACAGCAAGGGATTAAATCATTAATGTTTTAGTTTACTTATTTAATAAACCAAGAAGTATGTTTTATTATACTTTCTGGTTTAATTTTTCACATCCAATAATGACATTTTTTTTCCAGAAATTTACTTTTCTAGAAACGCAGCAAACATCACTGGCGAACCTAGATTTCAACATACGGTGTTAAAAACTTTGGGTAGTATTTAATAAAACCTCCTTTACAATTTGATAACATTTTTGAATCTTTGTTAGCCCAACTCTTAGGAAATTCCATCCTACATTAACACTAATAAAAAGAAAAAAAATGACTGCAGCCTTTGAGCCAATTTTACAGGAAAACGAAGATCGATTTGTGATATTTCCCATACAACACCATGATTTGTGGGAATGGTACAAAAAATGTGAGGCTTGTTTTTGGACTGCGGAGGAGATAGATCTTCATGAAGACTTAACAGACTGGAACAATAAACTTAGTGATGATGAGAAGTATTTTGTTAAGCATATCCTGGCATTTTTTGCCGCTTCAGACGGAATAGTAAATGAAAACCTTGCAGAGAATTTCGTGAATGAAGTTCAATATTCAGAAGCTAAATTCTTTTATGGATTTCAGATTATGATGGAAAATATCCATTCTGAAACCTATTCTTTATTAATAGACACCTATGTTAAGGATGAAAAGGAAAAAGGGATTT